>DATEVP010000254.1:0-11437 GCA_035258465.1 Hyphomicrobiaceae bacterium | reverse complement strand
GAGCGCCAGGCAGGCGGCAGCGCCTCCAGCTGTCCAGGAGAGCGCCAAGCAGGCGGCAACGCCTCCAGCTGCGCAGGAGAGCGCCAAGCAGGCGGAAGCGCCTCCAGCTGCGCTGGAGAGCGCCAAGCAGGCGGCAACACCGCCACGTGAGCTGGAGGGTGCGGCTCCGGCCACAATTCCGCAATCGCCAGAGACGAAGCAAAGCGCGGAGCCACAGCCGCCGCCACCGGCGCCGAACCGCCCGGCTCAGGACACGCAGTCTCAGAAGGCGACGGAACAGGCGGCGCAGCGTTCAAAGGCCGCGAGGCTGGAAGCCGACATCAAGGAGACCATCGCCCGAGCGATCGCCGGCGCGCTGCCCAACATCACCGTCACCGTCACCGAGGAGGGCATCCTGATCAGCCTGACGGACGATCAGAATTTCGGCATGTTCGCCATTGCCTCGGCAGAGCCGCGCCCGGCGATGGTCGTCCTCATGGAGAAGCTCGGCAAGGTCATTACCGCCTATCCCGAGCGGCTGGTCGTACGCGGCCACACGGATGGCAGACCCTACAAATCCGGCACCTATGACAACTGGCGGCTGTCCACCGCCCGCGCCCACATGGCCTATTACATGCTGGTGCGGGGCGGGATCGAGGAGAGGCGGTTCGAGCGCATCGAGGGCCATGCCGACCGAAGTCTCAAAATCGCCGACGACCCGGAGGCGGCACAGAACCGGCGCATTGAAATCCTGCTGCGGAAGGCCACGTCGTGACACCCCTCCTGCGCGCCGCCATCCCGCTCCTCGTTCTGGCAATGGCGTGCGCTTCGGCGCACGGCGAAGAGGCGCGCACACCCGCCGATCTCATCCGCGCGTTGCGCGCCTCGCAGGACCGCATCACGCTCGGTGACACCGACGCCCATCTCTCGCAGAGGATATCGCTCACGCAGATCGCCGAACAGCTGGCCGCGGTGCCGGCGGAGGCATGGAAAGAGCCTCGCAACGCCCGGGCCGCGCTGGCCTTCGTGTTGAGTGGCGGCGCGCCGGCCCTCCTGAAGAAACTGATCGATCTCGGCACGCTGCCAGGGATCGATGACAAGCTCGCGCGCGGTGTTCTCGCCTACGGCGAAGGCCGCGACGCCGACGCGCTCGACCTGCTGAGCGCCATCGACGCGCGCGAGCTGGATGCGAGCATCGCCGGTCACATCGCGCTTGCCCAGGCCGAGCTCATCGCCAAGAAGGAACCCAAGAAAGCGCTGGAATTCCTCGACGATGCCCGCCTGCTGGCTCCCGGCACGCTGATTGAGGAGGCCGCCTTGCGCCGCCAGGTGAGCATCGTTGCGACGACCGGCGATTTCGATCGGTTCGAGATGCTCTCGACCAACTATCTGCGCCGGTTCTCGAGATCGGTCTATGCCGGCGCATTCCGGCGGCAATTCGCGGCCGATGTCGCCTCGCGCGCCGATACCGGCGGTGGCGACCGTACCGCGAGGCTACAAAGCGCGCTCGAAGGGCTCGATCCGGCCGAGCGCCGGGACGTCTATCTCACGATTGCGCGTGAGGCCCTGATCAGGGGCAGGGCGCCGCTGGCGCGCCTTGGGGCGAGCAATGCCTTCCCCCTTTTCGAGGAAGGCAGTGCGGAGAAACTACGGGCGAGCCTCTATGAGGCGGCCGCTCTCGTTGTCGCCGACGAGATCGATAAAGGGGCGTCCATGCTCGAAGCGATGGACAAGGCCAAGCTCGGCGAGGAAGACGCGGAGCTTGCGGCGGCGGCTGGTGCGATCGCGGCCGAGATACGCCGGATGCCATCCATCGCCGATGCTTCGGCGCCGGCCGGCGGTGATGATCTTGCCGGGACGTTCAAGGTGGTCGGGACGGCCCGCGAAACGATGGCGCGGGTCGACGAGCTGTTGAGTGGAGCAAAGAAATGACCGGTGTGGACCTTGCCGTGCCCCCATCCTCGCCGGCCGGTGGACCGGGCAATGGCTGCCGAAAGCCCGAATCACGCGGCAGCTTCGATGAGGCCGACGCCGGCTTCCTCCAACAGCTCGCGACCGTGGCGGCCGATGAGGACGCGAGCGGTTGTGCGCCCCGACCCAAGGATGCCGGCGAGGCGGTGGTCGCCCGCTGGTGGCAGCAGCAGCTCGACCCTGAAACATCGCAAGCGTCGGCCCCGGGTCAGCGCGGCGAGCAGATCGCCGACGTCGCGAGCGTGCTTATGGCCGGGATCGATGCGCAGGCCACCATACTTGCCGCGCCTGCTGTCGATCCGCGTTCCGGCGATGATCCGGACCCACAGGCTGGCGATGGCCCCGACCCGCGAGCTAACGATGCGCCGGTGTCCATTGACGATATCGTGCCAATGGCCAGCGCTGCGCCCGTGATGCCAACGGCCGTTCCGGTGGCCGCAGCAGTGCCGCGCGCCCTGCCCGTAGCCCCGATTGACCGGCGGCAGGGAGTTGCGCTTGCGCAGTCTGAACCCTTGCCGCCCGCTGTCAAGGATTCCGCTGCGGAAGTGGCGCTCCGCACGGTCACTGTCGTCCGCTCGGAGACACATCTGGCGCCGATCCTGCGCGTTGCGCCGATGCCGCCGGCGAGCAAGCCGGTCGACGCGGAGCGTGTTGGCGCGGTGGACGACCGGAAGCCGGATCAGCCGATCGAAGGCACGAAGCCGATCCGCCTCAGCCCCACGGTGCTGCGCAGTCAGAGCCCAGAGCATTCACTGACACAGCGTGCACCCGACCGCACCGATCCAGACATCGCACCGGCGGGGTTGAATGACGAGGATGCCACTCTGATGGCGCCGCTTCCGACGCGCGGCCTCGCGCCCACGACTCAGTCTGCCTCTTCCCCAATGCAGCAGATTGCCGACAAGATTGTCTCGGAGCTGCCCGCGAGCGAGCCCGACAGCGGACGCGCCGCACCTGCCACGACACCAAGGCCCGCGGCCCTGCAGCCCGTAAAGGTCCTCACCATCCAGCTCCATCCCGCCGACCTGGGCACGGTGACCGTGCGCATGTCGCTGAAGGCCGACGCCATGGACGTGCAAGTCGAGGTCGGCCGGCGCTCAACGGCGCGGCTGATCGATGCCGATCGGGACGCGCTCACTAGCCTGCTGCGGTCGGCCGGATACCATGTCGAAGGATTGACGGTCCGCGCTGTGGAGGCACCGAACACAGCCTCCTCGCCGACCACCCAGGGATCGCCGGACTCCGGGCCTCAGTTGCAACCAGGGGGAAGCCAGCCGGATGCGAGAGCCTCAGGCGGCCGTGCGCAGCCCGAGGCCCGCAGCCACACCCAAGTGCCGGATCGGAACAGCAATGACAGCGAGCAGGCTTCTGGCGACCGGCGTGGCGCTGGTCTTTATGTTTAGCGCGATGTTTGGCGCACCCGGCGCCGCAGCCCAGAGCAACGCTTGCGAGCGCGAGATGGCGCACGCGGCCGAAAAGCACGGCGTGCCGCTCGGCATGCTTTACGCCGTCGGGCTGGCGGAGACGGGCCGCGGGGATTCCTTGCGCCCCTACGCCCTCAATGTCGAGGGTCGCGCCGTCTACGACATCGATCGGGGCGAGGCGCTGCAACGTTTCGAGACGGCCCGGCGCGCAGGGGCCAAGCTGATCGATGTCGGTTGCATGCAGGTCAACCATCACTTCCATGGCAGGAACTTCGCCTCCGTGGAGGATATGCTCGACCCGGCAAAGAACGTCGACTACGCCGCGCGCTTCCTGGTCCGGCTCAAGGCGCGCGAGGGAAGCTGGACGAGAGCCGTGGCCCGTTATCACGCCGGCCCCAACAACGATCCGGCGCAGAAGAAATATGTCTGCCGCGTCATCGCCAACATGGTCGCGACCGGCTTCGGCGCCTGGACGGCGGAGGCGCACGCCTTCTGCCGACCGTAAGGGTTCGAGTGCGAGATTGAGATCGACTTCGGAGACGCCCGATGACCAGGACCGGACTGTCAGGACCCCACCGCCTCAGTTTCGATGCCATAGATGCCGCGGTGACGCGCACATCGGCCGGCGTCTTCGCATTGGGCCATGCCGACGCGCAGGGGCGCTTCTGCGTCAATCACGTCGGCCGGTCGGACCTCGATGTGCGCACCAGGCTGCTCGACTGCATCGGCTCCGAGGCGCTGTTCAAATACGGCTATTTCGCATCCGCGCAAGCCGCCTTCGAGAAGGAATGCGAACTGTTTCACGACATCAAGCCGCCCGGCAACAGGGTGCATCCGGACAGACCGCGAGGCACTACCTGGAGGTGTCCGCGTTGTCGGATTTACGGTCAGTGGGCGTGAGCAGGTCGATGATGTCGGTCAGCGCGGCCTGGTAGCCGTAATGCCAGTAGGCGCGCTCCGGCGTGCTGGCGTCGAGGTGGCGCTGGTCGCCGGCGGCGTAGGGCGCCTCCTCGGCGAGCCACTGGCGGATGCCGTCACGGCGCTGCTGCAACAGTGCGATGTTGATTTGCTCCGACATGCGCTCCCCTTGCCCGCGGCTTTGCCGTCTCTGGGCGACTTGTAGCGCAGGCGCGTTGGTTTTGGGCCAATCGGGGGGCCGCTATTTGCCTAAAATTGAAGGCATTTCGGGAAGGGTCCGATAACCTTCGCCTTGAGACCGCGTCAGATCAGCTCCGGTTGCGGCCTTCCTTCAACGCCCGATCGATCAGGATGTTGGCAATCGCCATGCGCCGGGTTGCCTGGCCCCGGTGCGGGGACGGGATACGGTCGGGGTGGTTGGCGAGGGCGAACGCCCTGCGGATGCCGCTGAGCTGCCGTGACGTAAGCCCCGGCCTCAGCCCGAGCTCCTCCGCCACCGCCGCATAGTCCGACGGCCTGGCTGCGTCCAACGGCAGCTGCTGCGGCATGTCCACATACAACTCTGCCAGGGTGTCACGCGTGGGAGAGGGCGCCCGCCCGGCCTGCTCCAGCAGGCATTCGAGCACGATGCGACCCCGATAGGCAGCCGCCCTCTCACCGGCCTTATCGAGCTCGGCCTCGCGTTCGACGGCCTCAAGGACCTGGTCGAAACGCCAGCCATCTGAATTCGAGGTCGGGGACATGGCGCAGCCGTCGGGCTCGACATTCGCAACGGCTTCCACTGTGGTGTGCCGATGTTGAGCGAGTGTTAATTTGCCGGTATCGGGAAAATTGTGGGGTGCCTACCGCTCTGGACGAAACCGCGCACGCTCTCGTCAGGCGGCGTCAACCAGGGTCTCGCCGGTCATCTTTCGGTCGCATTCCCGTTGGGAACTCGAGCAGACGTCGCACGTTGGAAATGCGAACAAAGCTCGTCTTCATCCCCACATCATGGAGCAACAGATGTGCCAGAAGCGTTCCGTCATCTGGATGGCGGGTCTCATCGCCTTTGCGGCCGCCGGCGCCGGCGCAAACGCTGCTCCCGCCAGCACCTTGATCGATCCTGAGCTGAGGGCCGCGGTCCCTGGCGCTGTCGAAACGGTCGCCTATCGGCGCTGCCGTTGGTATGAGGGTCAGCGGGTTTGCCGCTGGTACCGCAGCCCTCGCGCGCGCGAGTACGGCATACCCGAGAATTACCGGACCGGTTCCAACTACTGGTGGCAAGAGATGGACCGGAGCGATCGTGGTGGCCGCGGCGCCCGTCGCTGATTGGCGTGGTCTGAGCCGGGCACCTACATCAGTAACGTGAATGTGTCCGCGGGTTGCGGGAGAGAGTCGAGGCTCCCCAGCCCGCAATTGCGCTCGAGGGTTGATCGTCTGACGCGCTCGGCGCCAGTCCTCCCCGGACGGCGGGCGTCTCCATCCTCCCCGTGGAGATGCCCCTTTTCTTGTCGCAACACCCCCCGATGCGTCCGCAGTTCGCCATTCGCGGCAGAGCTTTAGAACGACGGCCTTGCGCGCGCCGGCTCGCTTGCGAATAATCGAAGGGTTGGCCGGGTTCCGCCGCGCCACCATCATCGAGAGGAGTTGCGTCCATGTCCGCCCGAGGTCTCGTGCAGCAGGCTCTAATGGCGGCCGTGGCCGCGGTGGGATTTGCGCTCAGCTGCGACGCTGCCATGGCGCAGGGCCAGCCGATCCGCATCGGCGAGCTCAACTCCTACAGCCGTTTTGCCGTGTTCGCCGTGCCCTACCGCAACGGCATGCAGCTCGCCCAGGACGAGATCAACGCCAAGGGCGTGCTGGGAGGCCGCAAGCTCGAGATCGTCTTCCGCGACGACGGCTCCACGCCCGGCGATGCGGTGCGGGTCGCCGAGGAGCTCCTGACGCGCGAGAACGTCTCCTTCCTCGCCGGCACGTTCCTGTCCAACGTCGGCGTCGCGGTCGCCGACTTCGCCAACCAGAAGAAGGTGCTGTTTCTCGCCACCGAGCCGCTGACCGATGCGATCACCATGGGCCAGGGCAACCGCTATACCTTCCGCGTCAGACCCTCGACCTACATGCAGACCAAGATGCTGGTCGAGGCGGTGAAAGCCAAGGGCATCAAGAAGTGGGCGATCGTGGCGCCCAACTACGAGTATGGCCAGTCGGCCGCCAACAACTTCAAGAAGCTGATCAAGGCGGCGACGCCCGACTCCGAGATCGTGGCCGAGCAGTTCCCGGCGCTCGGCAAGATCGACGCTGGCGCCACCGTGGCCGCGCTCGAGAACGCCAAGCCCGACGGCATCTTCAACGTGCTGTTCGGCGCCGACCTCACCGTGTTCGTGCGCGAGGGCAACACGCGCGGGCTGTTCGAGAAGCGCACGATCGCGAGCTTGCTCACCGGCGAGCCCGAATACATCATTCCGCTCGGCGAGGAGACGCCGGAAGGCTGGATCGTCACAGGCTATCCCTGGGAGCAGATCACCGACGCAGCCCACAAGGCCTTCATCGAGGCCTATCGCAAGCGCTTCAACGACACGCCGCGGCTCGGCTCCTTCCTCGGCTATGTGGTGGGCTACATGATGCGCGACATGCTGGAGAAGGCCGGCTCCACCGACACCGAGAAGCTGATCGCGGCGCTCAGCGGGCAGAAGTTCGACACGCTCGTCGGCCCCGTGACCATGCGCGCGCTCGACCATCAGTCGACGCTGGGCGCCTGGGTCGGCGAGACTACGCGCAAGGCCACCACCGGCACCATGAAGAACTGGAAATACGAGGACGGCGCGAAATACGTCTTCCCCGACGCCGAGGTGAAGGCCGCGCGCAAGGAGTAGGAGTTCCCTCTCCCCATGCTGAAAAAGCATGGGGAGAGGGAGACGCACAGCGCCAGCGAGACATCGCGTGCCCGATCTCTCCTTCCTCCTCGTGCAGGCGCTGAACGGGCTCGCCAGCGCCGCCTCGCTCTTCATTATCGCTGCCGGTCTGACGATCGTCTTCGGCGTAACCCGCATCGTCAATTTTGCCCACGGCTCCTTCTACATGCTGGGCGCCTATTTCGGCGTGACCATCATCCCCCGCATGCTCGACCTCGATCGCAGCCTGCCGATGTTCCTCCTCGGTGTCCTTCTCGCAGCGGTAGCGGTCGGGGCGATCGGCGTGCTGATGGAGCTCATCCTGCTGCGCCGCATCTATCGCGTGCCGGAGCTGTTCCAGCTGCTCGCTACCTTCGGCGTGGTGCTCATCGTGCAGGATCTGGTGGTGAAGTTCTGGGGCCCGCTCGACATACTGGGTCCCCGCGCGCCCGGGCTCGGTGCCGCCGTCTCTATCTTCGGTCACCGCTTTCCGGCCTACGAGCTGTTCCTGATCGTCATGGGACCGCTGACGCTCGGCCTCCTGTGGCTGCTGATGCACAAGACGCGCTACGGCGTGCTGGTGCGGGCGGCGACGCAGGATCGCGAGATGGTGGCGGCGCTGGGCGTCAACCAGGCTCTGCTGTTCACCGGCACGCTCTTTCTGGGTGCCGCGCTTGCCGGCCTCGGCGGCGCGCTGCAGACGCCGAAGCTCGCGGCCAACCCGCACATGGACATATCCGTCATTGCCGAGGCGTTCGTGGTCACGGTGGTTGGCGGCATGGGCTCGGTGCCCGGTGCGTTCCTCGCCGCGCTGCTGATCGGCCAGCTGCAGGCCTTCGGCATCCTGGTGTTTCCCAAGATCACGCTGGTGCTGGTGTTCCTGCTGATGGCCCTGGTGCTCGTCTTGAGACCCTGGGGCCTGATGGGCCGGCCGGATGTGGAGCAGGGCCGCGCGGTTCTCCCCGAAGGGATCCTGGCCCTCCCCCGCATCGGCCGGCAGCAGCGGATCCTGCTCGTTGCGCTGGCCGTCATCCTGCTGGCCCTGCCCCTCGTCGGCGACGCCTATTTCGTCAAGGTAGCGATCGAGGTGCTGTGCTTTGCGCTCGCCGCTTTCAGCCTGAACTTCCTGATCGGCGTCGGCGGCATCGTCAGCTTCGGCCACGCTGCCTACTTCGGGCTCGGTGCCTACGGGGCGGGTCTCCTGGCGGTGAAGCTCGGCGCGTCCATGGTGCCGGCGCTCGTTGCCGCTCCGGTGATCGCCGGGCTCGGCGCGGCGCTGTTCGGCTTTTTCGTGGTGCGCCTTTCCGGCATCTATCTCGCCATGCTGACGCTCGCGTTCGCCCAGATCGTCTACGCCGTCGCCTTCCAGTGGGTGGAGCTGACGGGCGGCGACAACGGCGTCGTCGGCGTTTGGCCCTCGCGCTGGGCGGCAGGCCGCGAGGTCTACTATTATCTCACGCTCATCGTCAGCGGTGCGGCCATCCTCGTGCTGCGCAGGGCCATCTATGCGCCCTTCGGCTATACCCTGCGCGCGGCCCGCGATTCATCCGTGCGCGCCGACGCCGTCGGCATCGACGTGCGCACGCACCGCTGGCTCGCCTTCACCGTCGCCGGCGCGGCGGCCGGCCTTGCCGGTGGCCTCTTCGCCTTCTCCAAGGGCTCAATCGACCCCACGCTCACCTCCATCCCGATGTCCATCGATTTCCTGGTGATGACCCTGGCCGGCGGCTTGCAGACGGTCACCGGTCCCCTGGTCGGTGCGGCCTTCTTTCACTCGATCAAGGACTTCTTCCTGCCGCTCACCGACTTCTGGCGTCTCTTCGTGGGGCTCGCCATCATCGCCATCGTGCTGGCCTTCCCGCGCGGCATTGTCGGCGGCGTCGCCGACCTGCGGTTGCGGCTCGAGCGGCTCGGCATTCTCGGCGCGGCGCGACAAGGGGCCAGGGCGTGAGCGGCATGAGCCTCCTCTCGGTCGAGCGGCTGAGCAAATCCTTCGGCGGCGTGGTGGCTGCCCGAGAGGTCACGTTCACGGTCGAGGCCGGGAAGCTGCTCGCTATCATCGGCCCGAACGGCGCGGGCAAATCGACGATCTTCAACATGATCGGCGGCCAGCTCGTGCCCGACGGCGGCCGCGTGGTGCTGGCGGGCCAGGACATCACCAGTCTGCCGCCGCGCCGCATCTGGCGGCTCGGGTTGGGGCGCACGTTCCAGGTGGCGCAGACGTTTCTCTCGCTCACGGTCGCCGAGAACGTGCAGATGGCGCTGCTCAGCCTCCATGGCCGCACGCGCGCGTGGTGGCCGGATGCGCAAGGCCTCTACCGTGGTGAGGCGCTGGGCCTGCTCGATCGGGTGGGCATGGCGGACAACGCCGATCGGCCCTGCAGCGAGCTGGCCTACGGCGACGTCAAGCGCGTCGAGCTTGCGATCGCGCTCGCTGGCGCGCCCAAGCTCCTGCTGATGGACGAGCCGACCGCCGGCATGGCGCCGAAGGAGCGCGCCCAGCTCATGCAGCTCGCCGCCGGCATCGCCCGCGAGCGCCGGATCGGTGTCCTCTTCACCGAGCACGACATGGATGCCGTGTTCGCCCACGCCGACCGCATCCTGGTGCTGGTCCGCGGCGAGATCATCGCCTCCGGTGCGCCGGAGGAGGTGCGCGCCAACCCCCAGGTGCGGCAGGTCTACCTGGGTGGGGCCGGCGCGGATTCTCTGCGTCCGGCAGCGGGGTGAGGCGGAACCATGGGCGCTGGCGCCATCCTCGAGATCGAGGGCCTGACCGCCGCCTACGGCCAGGCGCAAATCCTGTTCGACGTATCGCTCGAGCTCGCGCGCGGCGAGATCGTGGCGCTCATGGGCCGCAACGGCGCCGGCAAGTCGACGACGCTGAAAGCCATCATGGGCCTGGTCCCGGCCCGCGCCCAGACGTTGCGCTTTGCTGGCCACGATATCCGCCACCTGCCGACCTACCGGGTTGCGCGGCTGGGGCTTGGCTACGTCCCCGAGGACCGGCGCATCTTCACCGATCTCACCGTCTACGAGAACCTCGAGGTCGGCACCAAGGCGGCGCTCGATCAGGGCCGTGCGCCCTGGACGTCCGAGCGCCTGTTCTCCATTTTCCCCAATCTCGCCGAGATGCGCGGCCGCCGCGCCAGCCAGATGTCGGGCGGCGAGCAGCAGATGCTGACCATTGCGCGCACGCTGATGGGCAACCCCGAGGCGGTGCTGCTCGACGAGCCGTCCGAGGGGCTGGCGCCGGTGATCGTCGAGCAGATGGCCGAGGCCGTGCGCCGCATGAAGGCGGAGGGCATTGCCGTGCTGCTGTCCGAGCAGAACCTGGCCTTTGCCTCGGCGACCGCCGATCGCGTTTACATCATCGAGAAGGGTGCCATCCGCCACGAGGGGCCCATGGCCGACATCGCGGCCAACCCTGCGCTGCGCGAGGCCTATCTGGCGGTTTGAAAGCGCCAATCGGCCACGCCCGACCTCGATCTCTGAGCGGGCTGCCTAATACGTCTTCGCCTTCGCCGCCGGGGCCATACCACGCACCTCGCGCACCATCTGCTGCGCCCCCATCGCCAGCAGTCGCACGTCGTTGAGGATCGTGCACATGTGGAAGCCTTCCTCGAAGCGCTTGGTCGCCGTTTCCGGGCCGTCGGTGTGCACACCGGCGATCAGCCCTCGCTCGCGCGTCTTCTTGACGATGGTCGCGATCGCCCCCAGCACTTCCTTGTCAGTGGGTCCCAGCGTCGGCGGCTTGCCCATGCTGAGGGAGAGATCCGACGGCCCGACGTAGACGCCGTTGAGCCCCTTCACCGACAGGATGTCATCGAGGTTGGCTACCCCCTCCCGCGTCTCGACCATGGCGAACAGCAGCACCTCCTCGTTGGCGTGCTGCCAGTAGTCGGCGCCGCCGTAGTGGGCCGCGCGGAAAGGGCCGAAGCTGCGCTCGCCGAGCGGCGGATAGCGGCCCGCGCGCACCAGCGCCTCGGCCTCGGCCTTGGTGTTGATCATCGGGCAGATGATGCCGTAGGCGCCGGCGTCGAGCACGCGCATGATGTGGGCTGGATCGTTCCAGGGCACGCGCGCCAGCGGCGTGGCGTCGCTCGCGCCGATCGCCTGCAGCAGCGGCACCACGTCGTTGATGTCGCTGGCGCCGTGCTGCATGTCGATGGTGACGCTGTCCCAGCCCTGCGCGGCGTAGATCTCGGTGGAGAACGAATTCGGGATGGCGACCCAGCCGCCGACTGCCCGCACCCCCTCGGCAATCTTCTTCTTCAA
>DATEVP010000253.1:0-5223 GCA_035258465.1 Hyphomicrobiaceae bacterium | reverse complement strand
ACCGAGCAGATCGACCGCAAGGTGCTGTGGGCGTCGCTTTACGGCGAGAACCCGAAAAACGCCGGTGGCGGCGAGGTGATGGTGCAGCTCGACTACATCGTCAACGAGCGCGCCCAGAAGCTCATCAATGAGGCGACCGAGTTCCTCAACGGCCTGCCGAACAAGCCGGCGGCGGCGCCGAAGATTCGCGACGGCGGCATCGATGACAAGATAGCGCGCGAAGTGCTGGCCAAGCGCGGCCTAAAGAGTCCCGTGAGCGTCATCAAGGCGCGGCCTCTGTCGGAGTTCAAGTAGCGGTCGAGACACGGCTCCGGAGACGGCAACGCACGGCGTCTCCGGAGGCACCCCTGAAGCTCGATCCTTGAGAGCTGAGCCGGCAAGGAGCGCCAAAACGGGAGTTTGTCGGCTCGAGTAGCTTCCAGTGCAGAGGGCGTGCAATAGCAGCCAGCGGAATGAATGGACCAGCTCCTAACTCCCATCGAAATTCCGGATGCGATCAAACCCTCGCCGACCCGCCCGCAGCGCACCTGGCAACGGCTGAAGAAGGCTCTGAGATCGCCCTCGCCGTATCTTATGGCGGCGGGCATTGCGCTGTGGATCTTTGTCTACTGGCTGCTGTGCGAAGCCTTGCAACTCCCGCGTTTCGTCAAGATCCCGGGGCCTGTGACCCTGTTTAAGGAGTGGTTCTCGCAGAACCCGCAACAGGGTATTTCGATCTTCATCCCCGAGTACTACCACCACATTTACGTCAGCTGCCGGCGCATCCTCATCGCCTTTTGCATCGCGACCGCGATCGGCGTTCCGCTCGGTTTGCTCATGGGGTGGTCGCGCACGTTCCGAGAGTATACGTTCCCGGTCCTCGAGACGCTGCGGCCGATCCCGATCCTCGCCTGGGTGCCGCTGGCGATCCTGATGTTCTCCGGCTACGAGGCCCCGGTGATCTTCCTCGCCACGCTGGCGTCCTTGTTCGTGACCACCCTCAACACCATGCTCGGCGTACAATCGATCGACGAAGCCTACTTCCGCGCCGCCGGATGCCTCGGCTCGAGCAAATGGGACGTGTTCCGGCACGTGGTGGTGCCTGGCGCCCTGCCGTTCGTGTTCACCGGCCTGCAGATCAGCATCGGTGTCGCCTGGTTCTCGCTGGTGGCCGCCGAAATGGTGTCGGGCGACTTCGGCCTCGGCTACCTCATCCTGAGCTCCTACGTGAACGGCGTCACAGTGCCGATGGTGATCGGCATGCTGACGCTCGGCTTCGTCGGCTGGATCACGTCGGCGATCGTGCGGTTCGTCGGCAATCGGCTGATGCGATGGCACGCGCGCGCGCTGGCGCTGCAGGGTCGCTGAAGATGCAGAAGCACACCCATTCCAACGGCCCGGGCAGCACGCCATCGCGTGGCGCGCTCAGCATCCGTGACGTCACCAAGATCTACGATCCCGAGGGCGTCAACGTGATGGCCGTCGACCACTGCTCGATGGAGATCGCGCCGGGAGAGTTCTGCATGATCGTCGGACCGTCGGGTTGCGGGAAGACGACGCTGCTCAACGCCATCGCCGGCTTTCATTCGATCACCACCGGCGAGATCCGGCTGGACGGCGAGCTCCTGTGCGGCCCCGATAAGCCGCTGGCGGACCAGGGCGCGGACCGCATCGTGGTGTTCCAGCAGGGCGCCCTGTTTCCCTGGAAAACTCTGGCCGAGAACGTCGCCTACGGTCCCATGGTGCAGGGCGTGCTTCCGAAGAGGAAGGCGCTTGCAAAGGCGCGGGAGATGCTGGCCGAAGCGGGTCTCGGAGAATTTGGCAACAAGTATCCCGGCGAGGTTTCATCGGGCATGGCCCGGCGCGCCGAGATCGTGCGCGCGCTCATCAACAACCCGCGCGTTCTGCTGCTCGACGAGCCCTATCGCGCCATGGATGCGCTCACCAAGTCGATCATGCACGAAGCGCTGCTCGAGATGTACGATCGCACCAAGGTCACGATTTTCTTCATCACCCACGATCTGGAGGAAGCAATTTTTCTCGGCGACCGTGTGTATGTGCTGACCACGCGGCCTTGCCGCCTGAAAAAGGTGGTCGACGTCAGGATCCCGCGCCCGCGCAACTACGAGGTGCTCACCTCGGAGCAATTCCGGCTGCTGGTCGAGGAAACCAAGGATGCCGTGCACGAGGAGGCCGTCAAGGCTTTCCAGTTGGGCGAGAGAGAATTGGCCTGAGAGAGGCAAAGGAAGGCGATGACGAGTGTTGCTCAGGTCGGTCGTCCCATCGTTACCGCGAGGTCACGTCGCTCGTTTCTGAGCAAGGCGCTCGGGAACTCCGAATTCTGGCGCGGTCTCGTTGCCATCATCGTGTTCCTCTGCCTGTGGGAGCTCGGCGCGCGCTCGAAGCAGTTGTTCGGATATGCACTACCCTATGTCGGCCTTCTGCCGGCGCCGTCTGAAGTGGCCATGGCCTGGTCGAAGGTGCTGACGAAGCCCGGGTATTGGCAGAGCTGGTATCAAAGCTTCCAGCGCGTTTTGTTGGGCTTTGCGGCCGCGCAGCTGATCGGCATCCCGTTCGGCTTGATGCTGGCAGTGAACCGGTACTTCCGGGAGATCTTCTTTCCCCCCTTCGAGGTGCTGCGGCCCATCCCGCCCCTGGCGTGGGTGCCGGCCTCGCTCATCTTCTGGCCGACCAATGAGATGTCGATCGCCTTCGTCACCTTTCTCGGCGCGTTCTTCACCATCGTCATCAATGTGCTGGGCGGCGCCCGCACGATCGACGTGCGCTATTTGCGAGCCGCGCAATCCATGGGCGCAAGCCAATGGGACTTGTTTTGGAGGATCATCCTGCCGGGCACTCTGCCGTCGATTTTCACAGGCGCCGCGGTCGGCATGGGCATCACCTGGGAAGTGGTGGTGGCCGCCGAGATGATCTCGGGCGGCGGCACACAGGGCGGCGGCGGTCTCGGCTTCTTCATATGGAACTCCTACATGGGAGGCTCGCTGCCGCAGATCGTGGTCGGTATGATCTCGATCGGCATTGCCGGCTACCTGTCGAGCAGCGTCATCCGCTGGCTGGGCGACCGTGTCATGCCGTGGCGGCATCTGTTTTGATGGATCGGTGACGCATGCTGAAAGCGACCGATGCGATGGAGCAAGCAAGAGCCCCGGCCGATGTCGACGCCCAAGCTCGGGTCGAGCTCAAAGGCGTGAGCAAGGCCTATGGCGAGGAGTGGGAACGCCAGGAGGTCATCCGCGATATCAACCTCGAGATCGCGCCGGGGGCGCTCACGGTGGTGGTCGGGCCCTCGGGATGCGGCAAGTCGACCCTCGTCAACCTGATCGCGGGCTTCGAGCGCCCCGACAAGGGCGAGATCCTCCTGAACGGGCGTCGCATCACGGGTCCCTCCAAGGACCGCATGGTCGTGTTTCAGGAGACGGCGCTGATCCCCTGGCAGACGACTTATGAAAATGTCGTGTTCGGCCCCAGGCTGAGAGGCGACTTCAAGCGCAAGGTGCTGCGGCAGAAGGCAGAGGAGCTGCTGGCCAAGGTCGGCCTGTCCGAATTCATGCACAAGTACCCGCTGCAGCTTTCAGGAGGCATGCAGCGGCGTGCCGAGCTGGCGCGTGCGCTCATCAATCAGCCGCAGATCATGATCATGGACGAGCCGTTCCGCGGGCTCGACGCCATGTCGCGCGGGCTGATGCAGGAATTCTTCCTGCGGCTGTTCGAGGAAAACCGGCGCACCAACTTGTTCGTCACGTCCGAGATCGAGGAGGCGATCTTCCTCGCCGACCGCCTGGTCGTTCTTTCGAACCGGCCGGCGCGCGTACGCACCCTGATCGACATCGAGCTGCCGCGTCCGCGGCACTATCAGATGCTGAACTCACCAGAGGCCTACCAGTACAAGCGGCAGGCCATGGAGATCCTGCATCAGGAGGCGATGCGCAGCTTCAAGGCTTCCGGCGGGGTGAATTCCTCTACGGGCTGATGGCACGCCCTTCTGGCGGCACCGGGCCTATTCGTATGGAGCTACTCGACGCCCTGACGGATCGAGCCCTGGTCATCGCGCTGGCAATCCTCGGGGCCATCATCGCCACGGCCGGGACAGTCGTCGGGAACAAAGGCACCGGCCATGCGGCAAAACTCCGGCGCGTGATGATATGGACCGGCTACAGCATCTCCTTCGCCAGCGTCGTGCTCTTCATCGTTGCCGGGTTCCTGTCGGGCCGCTGACCGTGCCCAAGCGCAGCGCGGATTGAGGCAAATATCTTGCTGGCGTCTCCTCACCTCCAGTGAGGTGATCGATGAGGCGGCGGCATTTTTCGGGAGCTTCCGCGCCGCGCAGGCCGAACCGCGAGCGAAATCAGAACAGCGCCCCGCGCGCGGCCACCGGCCAGAGGCACTCGACCCGCGCGCCTTCACCGCCGAGCCCGCGGATTCCGACGTACCAGTCGTGCAGGTTGACGGTCGGGTCGCAGTGGCCAGGCACGAGCAGCACCTTGTCCCCGCGCTTCGGCTTCACTTGGCTCGCCGACAGGTCGAGGATGCCGTGCTCGTCGGAAGGCCGGTGGTAGAGCGCGCCGGGCAACTTCCACGGCATCGGCATGCCGCTGTCGACGGCCAGCGCCTTGAGGCCGGCGTCGAGGATGGCGCGCTCGGGCACGGGCGCGCTCATCACCGTGGCATGGACGAAGAGCGCGTGCTCATAGGCGTCGAAGGGCCCGCCGTCGCTGCGCTTGTTGCGCGCGTAGTCCGCGTCCATGAAGATGTAGGAGCCGGTCTGCAGCTCGTTGTAGACGCGGCTTGCGGCCTCGTTCTCGTAGGTGCCCGTGCCGCCGCCGCCGACGGTCGCGGCAGAGAGCCCGGCGGCCTCGAGGCCACGCAACGTTTCCTGCACCTGCTCGATGGCGCGCGCGATCTGCTGCTTGCGCTCGCCGGCCTCGCGCACGTGCTGCGCCGAGCCGTGGTAGGCCTGCAGGCCGCTAAAGCGCAGATGGCGCGAGCTTGCCACGCGCTCGGCGATGCGCACGGCAGGCGCACCCGGAGCCACCCCGCAGCGCCGGCCGCCGACGTCGATCTCGACCAGCACGTCGATCGTGGTCCCCGCCTTCGCCGCGGCCGCCTCGATCTCGGCGACGTTGTCGATGTCGTCCGTGCAGACGCCGATCCTGGCCTTGGCCGCAAGCGCCGCCAGCCGCGCGAGCTTGGCCGCGCCGGCCACTTCATTGGAAACGAGCACGT
>DATEVP010000252.1:0-2365 GCA_035258465.1 Hyphomicrobiaceae bacterium | reverse complement strand
CTGCGGCAATGCCTCGAGGGCCTCGGCGAAGGCGCGCACGTCCTTCTCGAGCGGGTTGCGTCCCTCGACGGGGATGTGCGCGTAAGCGAGGCCGAAGTCGGATGCGACGGCTGCGGTCTCGGCCGAAGTCATCGGGCTGTCCGTCTCTCCGGCGGGCCGGTTGTTGATCAGGGAGCGAAAGCCGGCGCTGGCAAGGGCCGCCACGTCTTCCCGCGTCGGCGCGCGGCCAACGGAGACAGCCCGCGACAAGGGCTGCGGCACCAGCCGCTCCAGCTTTGATCCGGGATCCGTGGCTGTGTCGGACGTCATGCGAATTTCCCGCCGTGGGACCTGGCAATGTTCAGACCTCGGCCGCCAGCAGTCTCTCCATGTACTTGATGCCGCCGATGCCGCCGATGACGATGGCCGCGAAGGCGACGAAGGAGCCGACGGCAAGGGTGGAGATGCCCGTAACCGCCTGCCCGATCGTGCACCCGAGCGCCATGACACCTCCCACTCCCATCAGGGCCGCACCCGTCAGGTTGCGGAGCGTGTCCTGGACACCGGCGAATGTCCTCACCTGGAATTTGCCCATGCTGGTCGCGGCCATGAAGGCGCCAAGGATGGTGCCGAGCACCGTGGCCACGCCGAAGCCTGGAATGCGCGCGGCGGTGAAGCGCTGCAGCCACTCGATGGTGTCGCCGGTCGGGCGCACGTAGGTGAGCGAGATCGGGGTGGTCGGCTTGTCTGCCAATTCGTCGAAAGCGAGTCCGGTGAGCGCCCAGCCGGCGACCACGCAGACGCCTACGCCGATGCCCGACCAGACATGCCGCGGCGAGCCGCGAAAGCCGCGATCGAGGAAGCAGTAGAGGAGCGCGGCGCCGACAATGAGGAGCGCCATCACCCCATCGGCGCGAGCAGCATCCACGTCGACATAGCGATCGAAGAGAGTGCCGAGGCTCTGCGTCTGGATCTTCAGATCGGCGAGGCTGATCGCGGTGGCCCGATCGACCCAGTCCCGGAGCGGCCCGATGAGCCCGCCGATCGCCATGTAGGCGAACATGCCGAGCACCAGCAGGGTGACGAGGGAGCGAAGATCGCCGCCGCCGGCGCGGGCCAGGTTCTTGCTTGCGCAGCCTCCCGCGAGCACCATGCCGAAGCCGAACATGAGACCGCCGACGATATTCCCGAACCAGTTGAAGTTGGTTGCCAGGTACATGGTCTTGGAAAGGTCGACGATGCCCACGCCCTGCAAGAGCTGGGCACCGACGAGGGAGACGGCGCCAGCCAGTATCCAGGCACGAAAACGCCGAAAATCACGGAAGGACATGAAGTCGGAAATCGACCCCATGGTGCAGAAGTCCGTGCGATAGACGATCCAGCCGAAGACGACGCCGATCGCCAGCCCGCCGACCGCCAGCGCTGCTGGAGCATTTTCCGCAAGAAGCCTGCCGAGAGCACTCATGGCTTGCCGTTCCCTGGAAAACTACGACGCTCCCTGTGGACCTGCTCATATATCCGCATAGACGAATTCTCGCTCGCAAGCACACCGGGGAGCCGCGGCAACTCTTGTGCGGTCCCCTGTTGTGAGCGGTCTCTGCAGCCTCTTGCGGCCTCCGGACAATATATGCTGAAATTCGAATATCAAAACGGGCGACTATGCCGGAGAGCCTATAGACTGGCGCGCCGGCAAGAACAACGATCTGCACGGTAGGCCGAACATCGGCGACCGCAAGGGGAGGAAGCGACGTGACGGAAAAGGTCTATTGGCTGGCGATCCTCGCCTGGTCACTGATGGTGGCTCTGGCTGCTCCCGTGCTCGCTCAGGAGGACACGGAAAAGCAACTCGAGAAATACCGCCAGATGATGAAGGCCGACCCGTGGTCCAACCCGGGCCTGCTGGATGCCGATCGCGGCGAGGACCTTTGGAAGAAGGCGCGTGGCCCCAAGAACGTGTCGCTCGAGGCCTGCGACCTCGGCAAGGGACCTGGAAAGGTCGATGGCGCTTTTGCCGAGCTGCCGCGCTATTTCGCCGATGCCGACAAGGTGATGGACGTGGAGGCGCGCATCCTGTGGTGCATGGAGCAACTGCAAGGCTTCGACCGCGCCAAGCTGGTGGAGCGTCCGCATCCGGGGGGAGGTGCGCCGGTCAAGGATGTCGGGGCGATCGCTACCTATGTGGCGTCGAGATCCTCGGGCCTGAAGTTCAATGCAAAGCTCGAGCACCCGAAGGAAAAGGAAGTGCTGGCGCTCGGCGAGAACCTGTTCTTCCGCCGCATGGGGCCGATGGATTTCGCCTGCGCGACCTGCCACGCCGACACCGGCAAGCGCATCCGCCTGCAGCCGCTGCCTTATCTTTCCAAGCCGGCGGAAGCGCGCAGTGTGG
>DATEVP010000251.1:0-4449 GCA_035258465.1 Hyphomicrobiaceae bacterium | reverse complement strand
GCGCGACGATATTCCCCTGCTGATCCAATACTTCGTGCAACAGATCGCGCAGTCCTCCGGGCTTGCGCCGCGCCGCATCGGCGAGGATGCCATTGCCGTGCTGCAGGCGCACGACTGGCCGGGCAACGTGCGCGAGCTCAGAAACAACATCGAGCGTCTGATGATCCTCTCAGGCGGCGAGCCCGATGCCATCATCACCGCCAACCTGCTGCCCGAGGAGATCGGCTCGAACGTGCCGCTCCCCGTCAACGGCGGCGCCGATCATCTCATGTCGCTGCCGCTCAGGGAGGCACGCGAGATTTTCGAGCGCGAGTACCTGCTGGCGCAGATCAACCGCTTCGGCGGCAACATCTCGCGCACGGCCGAGTTCGTCGGCATGGAGCGCTCCGCGCTGCACCGCAAGCTGCGCGCGCTCGGGGTGAGCTCGCAGGAGCGGGGCAGCGACGTGCGTCCGGCCTGACGACCATCCATGACGCGCACCGTCTATGTCAACGGCCGCTACCTGCCCTACGCGCAGGCGCGCGTGCACGCGGAGGATCGCGGCTTTCAGTTCGCCGACGCCATCTACGAGGTGTGCGAGGTCAAGGACGGCCGGCTCGTCGACGAGACGCGGCATATGCAACGTTTGACCCGCTCGCTGGGCGAGCTCGGCATGGCGCGGCCGATGAGCCTAGCCGCCCTGTCGCGGGTGATGCGCGAGACGATCCGGCGCAACCGGGTGAGCTACGGCATCGTCTATCTGCAAGTCTCGCGCGGCGCTGGCCCACGCGATTTCCTCTTTCCCTCCGCCGATGTCGACCCCACCGTGGTGTGCCTCGCGCGCAGCCTATCGCTGGCGCGTCTGGAAGCGGCCGCCGCGGCCGGCATCGCCGTCAAGACCATGCCGGATATCCGCTGGGGGCGCTGCGACATCAAGACGGTGATGCTGCTGCCGGCCTCGCTCGCCAAGGAGGCGGCACGCGCCGACGGTGCCAAGGAAGCCTGGTTTTTCGACGAGCAGAACCGCATCACGGAGGGCGCCTCCTCCAACGCCTGGATCGTCGACAAGGATGGGCGCCTGATCACCCGACAGGTGGACAACGACATACTGCGGGGCGTAACGCGCACCACGCTCATCGACTTGCTCAGCCGAGAGAAAATCGAGCTTGTCGAGCGGCCGTTTACCGTCACGGAAGCCAAGGCGGCGCGCGAGGCCTTCATTACCTCTGCAACCAACATCCTGATGCCGGTGGTGCGCATCGACGACCAGCCCATCGGCAACGGCGCCCCGGGCCTGCTCACCCTAAAGCTGCGATCTGAATTTCACTCGGCGGCGGAAATGGCCGCAGACTGATTTACAAAGCTGCAGATTGCCCTTGCAGGCCTCGCGAATCTGCTTGTCTATATCGTTGTGAATCTGCATGTTATTGCGCGTGGGGATGGGGGGTAGGCACGGCGGCCTGTCCACATCACGAACATGGACTACAACAATGGCCGAACGAGCCCAAAGCCTTCAGGACACGTTCCTGAATCATGTGCGCAAGAACAAGACGCCGCTCACGATCTTCCTCATCAACGGTGTGAAGCTGCAGGGCATCGTCACTTGGTTTGACAACTTCTGCGTCCTGCTGCGGCGGGACGGGCATTCGCAACTCGTCTACAAGCATGCGATCTCCACCATCATGCCCGGCCAGCCCGTGCACCTGATGGATGACCAGACCGAAGGTCAGCAGCAGAGTTAGCCATCTCGGACGCTCGGCCACAGACAAAAGAGAACCGAAAGCGGCGCGCCCCGGTCGAACGGCGGCGGCAGCCGATGCGCGCCGTCGTGCTCGTGCCGCTGCGCGCCGAGGAGCGACGCGCGCGGCCCGCCAATGGCAAGCGCCTCCCCGCGAGCGCCGCGCCGCCACGCTCGCCCGAGGATCGGCTCGAAGAGGCCGTCGGCCTGGCCAGAGCCATCGATCTCGAGGTGCGCGCGGCCGAGATCGTCCCGCTCGCCCGGCCGCAGGCGGCAACGCTCATCGGCTCGGGCAAGGTCGCGGAACTGGCGGCGCTCGTTGCCGAGCACGAGGCCGGACTGGCGATCGTCGACCATCCGCTGAACGCCATCCAGCAGCGCAACCTGGAGAAGGCCTGGAACTGCAAGGTGCTCGACCGCACCGGCCTGATCCTGGAAATCTTCGGTGAGCGCGCACTCACGCGCGAGGGCCGCCTGCAGGTCGAGCTGGCGCACCTCACCTATCAGAAGGGCCGGCTGGTGCGCACCTGGACCCACCTCGAACGCCAGCGCGGCGGCTTCGGCTTTCTCGGCGGCCCCGGCGAGGCCCAGATCGAGGCCGACCGGCGCCTGATCGAGGAGCGCATCGTCAGCATCCGCAAGGACCTGGCCGGCGTGGTCAAGACGCGCGCGCTCCACCGGCGCGGGCGCAAGCGCGTGCCGCTGCCGGTGGTCGCCATCGTCGGCTACACCAATGCCGGCAAGTCGACCCTGTTCAATCGGCTCACCGGGGCGGGCGTGGTGGCCAGGGACCAGGTGTTCGCCACCCTCGATCCGACCATGCGCGAGGTGCGGCTTCCAAGCGGCCGGCGCATGGTTCTCTCCGACACGGTCGGCTTCATCTCCGATCTGCCGACCACGCTGGTGGCGGCCTTTCGCGCCACGCTCGAGGAAGTGATCGAGGCCGACCTCATCTTGCACGTGCGCGACATCAGCCACGCGGAGTCGGAGGCGCAGCGGCGCGACGTCGAGGTCGTGCTGGGCGAGCTCGGCATCGATGCGGCAGCCGCGGATGCCGCCCTGCTGGAGGTGTGGAACAAAGCCGACCGGTTGGCCCCGGCCGCGCGAGCGGAGGCCGCCAGCGCCATTGCCCGCAGCGAACGTCCCCCTGTGCTGGTCTCCGCGCTGAACGGGGAGGGTATCGCCGACCTGCTGCGGGCCATCGACGCACGCCTCGGGGCCAAAGACGAGGTCCTCACCCTCGAAATCCCGCCGCACGAAGGCCGGCTGCTCAGCTGGCTGCACGAGAACACCGACGTCGAGGCGCAGGAGACCGCCGACACCGGCGCGGTCAGCGTGCGCTTGCGCATCGATCCCGCCGTCAGGGGCAAGCTCGAGGGCCAGCTCAAGCGGGCCGGTCTCGTCCCGTCACCCGCTTGCGCTGGAGGTGGCGCTCGTCCCGTGATGGGGCGCAAGGTGTTTTCCCGCGGCGGCTAAACGGACCGGAAAGGGCAGCAATCCCGACCTTGCCGATCCGGTGCGGTGGCTAATCCTTTTTCGGCGGGGGCGGTTTGGTCGCTTCGACGCTCGGCCGCGCGCCCATGCTCGCAACGAACGCGGTCAGGTTCTTCTGCGCCTGCATCATCGCTCTGCTCTCGGGGAAGCGCTGCAGGTAGAAAAGGATCGGGAACAGATTGAAGTCGGCCAGCGTGGGCCTGTCGCCGACGAGATAGCCGGTCGTGGCGATCGCCTGCTCGAGCGTCGCAAGCTGCTTCTCCATGACCGGCAGCGCGGCGTCGATTCTGGCGCGGTTCGGTTTGCCGTCCGGCGTATCGGGGAACACGTAGCTCACGATGTACTGGCGCACGCAGGTCGGATCGATGGCGGTGTTGACGCAACTGATCCATTGCTCGGCCAGCGCCGCGCCTCTGGCGTCGGCCGGCATCAGGGGCGGGCCGTCGAAGGCGCGGTCGATGTAGGTGCAGATGGCCTTGGACTCGAACAGCTCCAGATCGCCGTGGCGCATCACCGGGATCTTGCCGAACGGGTGAATGGCGTCGACCTCAGCCGAGTGCGGACGCACCGGTGTAAATTTGTAAGGCACGCCCTTCTCGGTGGCGGCAATCCGCGCCGTCCACACGTAGTTGCTCTGCGGCGCGCCAATGATTTCGAGTTCGGGCATGAGAATTCCCCCATCTATCTGTCCGGCGGCATTCTACCTGCGCAGATACGCGCGTCCTAGCGTTTTGGATCAGGCCTCAGAGATCGCGTTCCTCGGCTTTCGCCTGGTCCCACAGCCGGTCCATCTCGGCCAATGTCGACAGCGCCGGCGTGCGCCCTTCAGCCGCCAGCAGCTCCTCGATGCGGCGGAACCGGCGCACGAATTTCTGGTTGGCGGCCCGCAGCGCGGCTTCCGCGTCGATCTTCAGGTGCCGGGCGACGTTGGCGGCGACGAACAGCAGATCGCCGAACTCCTCCGCGACCTTGTCGCTCTTTGCGTCCGCGGCGGCGGGCCGCGCGGATGAAACCTCCGCTTCCAGCTCCGCGAACTCCTCCTTCAGCTTGTCGAACACCGGCGCCAGCGACGGCCAGTCGAAACCGACGCGCGCGGCTTTGTTCTGCAACTTGATGGCGCGCGTGAGTGCCGGCAGCGCGAGCGGGATGTCGGCCAAGACACTCGCCGCTGGCGCTGATTTCCCTCCCCGTTGTGGGGATTCCCTCCCCCCTCGTGGGGGAGGGCCAGGGAGGGGGGG
>DATEVP010000250.1:0-8331 GCA_035258465.1 Hyphomicrobiaceae bacterium | reverse complement strand
ACGAAAAGGGGCCAGACAAAAATCAGGGCGCCGGTGCGGGGAATTGGCGCCCTGATCGATCGGCTCGGCGCCGGCTGCCGGCTCCGACTGATCGAGCATACAACGGTCGCCGGGTCACTTTATTCCGATATTTCCGAGCGTAGTGCGATTGATGCCGGCTGAATTCATCGCTGCGGAAACCGCAGATGAACCGTGCAGCGTGTCCGGCCGAGGCTGGTGCGGGGCCAAAGCGGTGGCTGCGCAGAACGTCAGGGGCGGGCTCAAGCGCGGGGCCCGGCCGCGCCGCCCTCAGTGCTTGTGGCGGTCGCCGGGTTTGGCGGACTTGCGGCTGGGTGGACCGGAACCCCGCTCGCTGAAGTTGAGCACCTCGACCATCTGATCGCTGAGTGGGCCTGCAACGCGCAGACGCACGGCCCAATCGCCCAGCATCTCCAGCGTGAGGCGCGCCTGATACTCGCCGGCCGTCGCGGTTTCAGCGGCGGCGACCGGCCGGACGTTGTGCGCCAGCGGCATGGAAGGCATATCGGCGCCGACCATCAGTTGCGCTTTCTCGAGGGGCGCGCCGGTGCGCCGGTTGGTGAGCTTGATCGTGCAGTCGTAGGTGAGCTTAGGGCCCGCCGCCTTGCAGGCAACGGCCGCGCGGGCTCGATCGGCCGCCGCTGCCGGCGCGGCGCCGCCGCCAGCGAAAAGCATCGCGGCAATGAGCGACGCAGCATGCCTACGCACGTGCGCTCCTTTGGCGCGTGTCGGTCCTGTCGGTCTCATTTGTCCTGCGAAATGCCATTTCTGTCCACAGTGCCCAGATAGGCGGCGTGGAAGGCAGCACTGGCAAAAAGCTCCCCGGGAACGGCTTGCAGCACTTTGCGTCCCTGGTCGAGCAGGACGGCGGCGCGGCAGAGCGCTGCGATCACGCCGGGTTTGTGCTCGGTCAGGATCACGGCGCACGCGGGCAGCACGGCGTTGCGGATGAGCGCCACCATTTCCTCCGTCTCCTCGGGGTTGAGGCCGGCGGTCGGCTCGTCCATGAGGATGAGATGGGGCGCGCGGGCCAAGGCGCGGGCAACCTCGAGCCGGCGCTGCTCGCCGAGCGACAACTCGGCAGCCAGCGCGTCGCGCCGGCCGGCGAGTTTCAAGCTTTCCAGGATCTCCATCACCGCGCGCAAATCGACGGGGAAGCGCGTGGGTGCCGCGTTCTCCAACACGGTCATCCGGTCGAACAGGCGCACAGTCTGAAACGTGCGGGCGACGCCGCGCCGGGCAATGTCGTGAGCAGCGAGACGGGTGATGTCGGCGCCTCGAAATTCGATGCGGCCGCGCTCCGCGCGAACGATGCCGCTGATGGCATTGAAGAGCGTGGTCTTGCCGCAGCCGTTCGGGCCCATCAGCCCCAGGCTGGCGCCGGGCTCGAGCGCGAGGTCGACGGCTGAGACCGCCTCAACGCCGCCGAAGCGAACGGTCAAGCCTTCGAGCTGCAAGAGCACCGGCCAGGCCTTTCACGCACGAGGAGATCCAGTGAACGGCGCGCTCGTCGAGCAGGCCGCGCGGCCGCACGATCAGCAGCACCGCCACCAGGCCCCCGAACACGATCATGCGATAACCCTCAAACAGGCGCGAGGATTCGAGCAGGCCGATGTCGATCAGCACGCCCAGCACCGGCCCCAGTACCGTGCCGAGCCCGCCGATGAGGCCGTAGGCCAGGCTGTGCACGCCCAGCATGATGTTGAAGTTGCCGGGCTCCACATAGGTGAGGAGATGTGCGTAGAGGCCGCCGCCGAGGCCGGCCAGCGCCCCCGCCGCTGCCGCCGCGACGAGGCGCACGCGCACGACGCTCACGCCTTGCAGCTCGGCCAGCAGCGGATCGGCGCCGGCCTGGCGCAGCATGCGGCCGAAGCGGGAGCGGTCGATGGCGGCGAAGCCGGCCAGCACGAGTGCGAGCAGCACGTAAACGCCAGCCATGTATTGCGCCGGCGTGATCTCGTTCTCGAACAGGTAACGGATGTCGCCGAAACCGTCGGTGCCCTTCGGCCCGACCAACGATCCGTCGACATCGACCTGCCAGACGAACAGCTCGAAGGCGATGCGCAGCATCTCGGCGAACGCCAGAGTGGCCATGGCAAAGTAGAGGCCGGTCAGTCGCAAGGTCGCGCGGCCGACGATCGCGGCGGTGAGTGCGCCGATCAGGGCACCCACGAGCAGGGCCGGCGCCAAGGGCCAGCGCAGCACGGCCGTGGCCATGCCGGCGGCATAGGCACCCATGGCAAAGAACGCCTGCTGGCCGAACGAGACCTCGCCGGCGAGGAGCAGAACATAGGCCGACAGCGCCACGAAGGAGATGATGCCGATGTTGCAGAGCACGCCGACGAGATGATCGTCCATGCCTTACACCCGACGCTGCAGGGCGGCAGCCTGGCCGGCCTCGCGCGCGCCCAGGAGCCCGCCGGGAAAGAAGGCGAGCACTGCAAACAGGAGGCCCCAGGCAATGAGATCACGAACCAGCGGCCCGAACAGCCATTGCGCGTGGGCCTCGATGACGCCGAGCGCCAGGCCTCCCACGATCGCGCCCGGCAGCGAGCCCAGGCCGCCCAGCATCATGGCGATCAGCCCCTTGGTCGTCGCCCACATGCCGAACATCGGCGTGATCTGCGCCTCGCTGGCAGCGATCAGGAAGCCGGCCAGGCCGCCGATGGCGCATGCCAGCACGAACGCCAGCGTCAGCGTACGCATCACCGGCACGCCAACCAGCTCGGCAGCGCGCTTGTGATCGATGACGGTGCGCACGCCGAGGCCGAAACGAGTGTGGTGCAGGACGCCATGCACGAGGGCGGCGGCCGCGGCCGCCACCACCAGCATCAACAGGTGATCGAGGCGGAAGAAGAACGGGCCGAGCGTGATCGGCGCGCCCGCGACGAGCGGTGGAAACGCATTCAAATGCTGCGGCAGAACGAGTGTCGCCGCCTCCTCGATCTGCATCCACACCGCGAAGCTCGAGATCATGGAGGTGATCGCCGCGCCCTCGCCGAACGGGCGGAAGCAAAGCCGCTCGACGTAGAGGCCGGCGAGCGCCGCCCCCGCGACGACCAGCAGCGCGACCGGCACGGCGCCAATGCCCAGCCGCAAGGCGGCGTAGGTGCCGAGATAGGCGCCCGCCATGATGGTGGGACCGTAGGCCAGATTGAGGCGGCGCATGGTGCCGAAGATGAGCGTGAAGCCGAGCGCCAGGAGCGCGTAGGACGACCCGATCATGGCTCCGTCGAGCGTGTTCTGAATGAGATCGATCATGGCCCCGCGCTATGCGCCCGCCCGCTTGGCTCCGAGGTAGGCGCGCTGGATCACCTCGTCCTCGGCGAGCTTGCCGGGCTCGCCCGAGAAGGTCACGCGACCCTGCTCCATGAGATAGAAGTGGTGCGCGACCTGCAGCGCCATGTGCGCGTTCTGCTCGACCAGGAAGATGGTGACGCCGTCGCGGTTGAGGTCTTTGACGATCGAGAACACCTCCTCGATGATCTTCGGCGCCAGGCCCAGCGACGGCTCGTCCATCAGCAAGATGCGCGGGCGGGACATGAGCGCGCGGGCCACGGCCAGCATCTGCTGCTCGCCGCCGGAGAGCGTGCCGGCGAGCTGCTCGCGCCGCTCCTGCAGCCGGGGGAAGCGGGCGTACATGCGCTCGATGTCCTGGGCGACGCCGGCGGCGTCCCGGCGCTGGTAGGCCCCGGCCTCGAGGTTCTCCTTGACGCTCATCTGCGCAAACACCAGCCGGTTCTCCGGCACCAGAACCAGCCCCCGCGCAACGATGTTGGCGCTGGTGAGCCCGGCGATCTCCTGGCCGTCGAGGCGGATGGAGCCGCGCCTTGGCCGCAAGATGCCGGCGATGGTGTACATCAGCGTGGTCTTGCCGGCCCCGTTCGGGCCCAGCAGGCAGGTGATGCGGCCCTTGCCGGCGGAGAGCGAGACGCCTCTGAGCGCCTCGATCTTGCCATAAGCGGTGGCGACGTCGGCAATCTCTAGCATCCGCCTTCCCTCACGCCGCGGTGCCGAGATAGGCCTCGCGCACCTTGGCATCGTTCTGCACCGTGGCGGGTGACCCTTCCGCGATCTTCTGGCCGAAGTTGAGCACGCCGATACGGTCGGTCACCGCCATGACCAGCTCCATGTGGTGCTCGATCAGGAGCACGGTGACGCCGGTATCGCGGACGCGGCGAATGCGGGCATCGAGCTCCTCGACCTCCTGCACGTTCATCCCAGCCGCCGGCTCGTCGAGCAGCAGCAGCTTGGGCTCGGCGGCCAGCGCGCGGGCAAGCTCCAGGCGGCGCTGCTCACCGAAGGAGAGGTCGGCGGCAAGATCGTCGCGCTTGTGGCCGAGGCCCGAGAACTCGAGCGCGGCTCCGAGCCGTTCGCGATCGGCCTCGCTGCCCCACAGCCAGCGCGGCAGCACGGGCTGGGCGCGCTGCTGGCGGTCGCGGTTCTCGGCCACCCACAGGTTCTGCCACACGGTGAGCTGGCCGAAGAGGCGGATATTCTGGAAGGTGCGGGCAATGCCGTGCGCGACGCGCTGATGCGTGGCGAGCCCCGATACGTCCCGGCCGTCGAGGACGATGCGGCCCGATGTGGGCTCGATGAGACCGGTGATCAGGTTGACGATCGTGCTCTTGCCCGAGCCGTTGGGCCCGATCAGGCCGTAGATCTCACCCATCTCCACGTGCAAGCTGACGCTGTCGACGGCCCTGACGCCGCCGAAGTGCTTTGAGAGGTCGACCAGCTCAAGCACCGAACGCGCCTCTCCATTTGGCGAGCAGGCGCCGCGCTTCCGCTCTTGCATCCTTGAGCCGCTCGATCAGCCAGCGCGTCGCAACGCCGTCACGGACGGCCTCGAGCAGGCGGCGCAGCGCGGACAGGTCCTTGGCCATGGATTTGGCGTCGAGCAGCCCGCTCGGGCGCACGTTCATGGCGAGCACGATCAGCGCGCCGAACAGCAAATTCCGCCAGTCGCCGAGAAAGCGCAGCCCCTCGATCAGGAAGCCCTGGATGAAGACAACGGCAGCCAGCGTCCCGAACACGTTGGAAAGACCGCCCAGGATCGGATAGGCGATGGCGAAGGTGGCGACGAGAACGTTGAAATTGCCCTGCTCGATGTGCGTGGTGTAGTGCGCATAGAGGCCGCCGGCCACGCCGCCGATGAAGCCGCCCAGCGTCATGGCCGAAACCTTGACGGCGGTCAGATTGAGACCCGCGCTCTGGGCGGCGACCTCGTCCTCGCCGACCGCACGCAGCACGGCGCCGGCGCGCGAGCGGTCCATCCACCACAGGGCGGCCATCACCGCGCCGACCACCATCCAGATGAACAACATGACCTCGAAGGTCGTCCAGCCATTCTCGGGAAAGTAGCGGATCTGGCGGAAGCCTTCGCCGCCCAGCGGACCAACCCTTATGCCGCCCATGGCGATCTGGTAGTCGAAGTTGAAGAAGAACAGCCGCACCGCCTCCCCGAAGGCCAGCGTCGCGACCACCAGCATCAGCCCGCGCACGCGCAGGGCTGGAAATCCCACCAGGCACGCGACCACGGCGGCCACCGCCCCGCCCGCCAGAAGCGAGGGAAGCAGCGCCCATCGGGCGAGCACGGTCAGCATCGCCGACACATACGCGCCAATTGCCATGAAGCCCGCCTGCGCTAGGCTGACCTGGCCGGTCAGCAGCAGGACGTAGGCCGACAGCCCCAGCAGGGTGTGGACGCCGATGATCTGCAGGAGGCCGAGGTAGAAATCCATCGCTCCCGCCCCACCCTCAATTGCGCGCGGGATCCGTGCCCAGGATGCCGCCCGGGCGGAACACCAGGAACACGAACAGCAAGAGCATCACGTAGATGTCGCGCTCGGTTACGCCGCGCATGAACTGAAAGACGTTCTCGGCGGCACCGACGAGCAGACCGGCGATGATGGCGCCCGGGATGCTGCCGAGCCCGCCGATCACCGTGACGATCAGCCCCTTCACGGTAAGAGGGGCGATCAGCAGCGGCGAGAGCAGGCCCACGGCGGAGCCAATGAGCGCGCCGGCGATGCCACCGAGCGCCCCCGTCAACGTGAAGGTGAGCGCGTTGACCTGGCCGAGGCTCATGCCGCAGAGCTGGGCCGCCACAGGCTGTTGCGAGACGGCGCGCGTCGCCAGTCCGAGCCTGGTCCGATAGATGAGGTACATGAGCGCGGCCATGGTGAGGACGGCCACCGCGAATATGAACATCAGGTCGCCGCGCAGCAGAAAGCTGCCGAAGCTCACCATGCCGCGCACAACGGTTGGATAATTGACGGGCATGCCGGCGGTGAGGTGAACCACGATCTCGTCGACCAGCAGGAGCATGCCGACCGTCGACATCAGCGTTGCGAGCGGATGCGAGAGGGGGATCAGCCGGAAGCAGAGGTAGTAGATCGCAAGCCCGAACACGGCGCCGGCCAGGCAAGCCGTAAGGATGACCATGGGCCCGGGCAGGGCCGCGAGCTCGAGCAGAGTGAGGCCGGCGTAGGCGCCGGCGACGGAGGCCGCCGCGTACGCCATGTTGATCTTGTGCATCACGCCGAACACCAGCGTGAAGCCGATGCCGATCAAGGAATAGGTGGCGCCGAACAGCAAGCCGTCGGCAATCGACTGCAACAGGTCGACGATTGTTTCCACCCGGCCCCTCCATCCCCTCTCCCCGCCTGCCCTCGGGCCTTACTCAAGTCGGCCGGCCCTGCCCCATCGAAACCGAGGGCTTGCGGGGAGAGGGTTAGGGTGAGGGGCGGCGCCTCACACGTCGGCGCAAGCTGCTGCCCCTCACCCCGACCCTCTCCCCACGCTGAAGGAGCGTGGGGAGAGGGAGTGCCGCGCTCAGTTCACCGCGGGCGTGTGCAGAACTTCCCACTTGCCCGCCTTGGCATGGACGAACAGGTAGGGCTTCACGGCTTCGCGGTCGGGCGTGCGCTTGGACTTGCCGATCAGGCCGTCCGTCACGGTGAGCTTGGCAAGGCCGGCGCGGATCTTCTCGCGGTCCGCTTTGAGGGTGTCAGGCTTGGCCATCACCTTCTGCTCCTCGATGATTTGCTTGAGAATGAAGACGTTCTCCCAAGCCGCGCCCGAGTGCAGATCGAGGCTGCCTTTGAATTTGGAGACCGCACTGGCGGCGGCGCGCGCCTGGTCATTGATGGGTGCGAAGCTGGTCGGGATGATGATCGTTTCCGCCTCGCCGGCGCAGCCTTGCAGGGTCTCCATGCTCGAGGACGAGGTAAGGCCGATCAGCAGCTTCGGCTTCACGCCCTGGCGTGCCATCTCCTTCAGCATGCCGCAGGTCGAGAACGGATGCGCGGCAATCGCAATGATATCGGCCTCGGCTTTCTTGGCCTCGCGTGCCTGGTTGGAGAAGTTGGTGTCTTCCAGGAGCCACTTCGACTCACCCTTGACCTCGAAGCCCTCCTTGGCCGCCACCTCCTTCATGACCGCGTACCAGGTGGCGCGCGAGTGGGCGAAATTCTCCTCGACGCCGCCATAGAGGCTCTTCAGGTCGGGCTTGGTCGCCTTCAGCCACTTGAAGAGCGTCGCATACATCTCCGTCTCGTTGGGCACGTTGCGGAAGGCCCATTCGGAGATCTTGGCGAGCCCGATCTTGATGGCCACGTCCGTGAAGATGGGGAATTGCAGGCCGGTATCGCCGGCGTCGCCGACTTTCTTCTGCAGGATGCCAAACAGCGGCTCGGCAACGTTGGAGCAGGTCGGGCCGACGGCGACGAGCGCGTCGCCGGAGGCGATGCGCCGCAGGACCGAGATGCCTTCCTCGGCATTGCAGCGGTCGTCCAGGAATTCGATGGCGATCTTGCCCTTGGTGCCGTCGCCGAGAGTCACGCCGCCTGCCTTGTTGATCTGATCGGCGGCGGCTTCCAGCGCGGCCTTGGAGTTGATGCCGAACGAGCGCACGACGCCCGACATGGCGCCGAAGCCCGTGATCTTCACCTGCCGCTCTTGCGCCTGTGCGATGTCCGGAATGGCGAGCAGGGCAAAGCCGAGCGCCGCCGACACGGCCGTGGTTCTGGCAATTGACATGATGTTTCCTCCTCCTAGGTCGCACACTTTGCGGCAATCCGTTGTAACCCGGATCATGCGCCGCCCGACGTATGCCGGTCGTCAGTCTAGGCTGCAAAAGCCTTCGACAAAAGGCCAGATTGCAGAACCGGGGAGCATTGGTTGTCAGGCCGACCTGGTTTGCCGCTGCTCCGTGGCGCTGCGGGTGCCGTCGTCCACGTCCTTCAAGAGCCGGCGCATGATCTTGCCCGAGCCCGTGATCGGCACGTTGGCCACGAACTGCACGGCTCT
>DATEVP010000249.1:0-3014 GCA_035258465.1 Hyphomicrobiaceae bacterium | reverse complement strand
TCCAGGTCTCGCCCTTGCGGCCGAGCATCTGACGCACGTTGGCGTTCGGCCGATCGCTCGGATAGCTCGCGAACTTCTCGGTGTCGGGATCGAACCGGACAATGGCGTTCGCGCCCCAATCCGCCAGCCACACCTTGTCATCGGGATCGACCCAGACCGCGTAAGCGCGCGGGCTGGCGCCCGGCAGCTTCCATTGCTTCCAGCTCTTGGCGGCCGGATCGTAGACGCTCACCTGGCCGGAGTTCCACTCGCTCACCCACAGCCGCCCCTTGGAATCCGACCAGACGCGGCGTGCGCCCTGGGCCTTTGTCGGCGGCTCGTAGACGGTTGCTGCGCCGGTCTCCAGATCGACATTGGCAAGATAGCTGCCCGCCAGCGATACGAACCAGATGTCGCCCTTGGGCGTGCCGGTGATGCCGTAGGGCCCACGCCCCTTCGGTGCGTCCCAGACCTTCGTGTCGCCCGTCTTCGGATCGAGCCGGCCATAGATGCCGTTCTGCCCCGTGAACCAGATGCGGCCCGTGCCGTCGAAGGCGGCCGTGTTGAGATTGGTATAGGGCATGCGCTCGGGCGGCAGCGGCCACACTTTCACCTCCTTGCTCGCCGGATCGACCCGCACAATGGCGTTCTGGCCGCCGTCGGTGAACCAGGGAGCCCCGTCGGGCCCGACGATGACGCCATGCGGTGAGGAATTCTTACCGAGCGGAATGCGCTCGATCTCCCCGCTCGTCGGATTCAGTCGGCCGGCAATGCCGAGCCTCTGGCCCGCGAACCACACCTCTCCGCTGGCGCCAACGGCGACATCGTGCGGGAAGTCGCCTTTCTGCAGCTCGTAGTATTTGCTCTCTTGAGCGTGGGCGGCCGCCGAAGCCGCAGCCAGAACGGTGAGCACAATGAGCAGCCGACGCATGGGAACCTCCTGGATGTTCTCAACGCGGGTGGACTATAGCCTCTTGCCAAGAGCCCGGCACGCGCGCGTACCACCGAAGCTGACGCTGCCCATGAAGGACCGATAAGCCTTCTCGCGGGGAGCGGCATGCCTCTCGGTCATGCTCTGCCTCAGCCAGTGGAGCCATCTTCATCGTCTGGTTGCGCGGCAAAAAACGCGTCCATGTCGCGAGCCCCGTGCACGACGTTGACTACGTAAAGGTGGCTCAGCGGGGCAGTCTCGTCCGCGTAGCGGAAGAAAATGACGTAGTTGCCGAAGACAGTGCTGCGATAGCCCGCGCGGAGATCAGATCGATCGCGGCCCATTAGGCCCGGCAACGATGCCAAGCGCTCGCAGTAGTCGGTGAGCCTGGTGATGAAGTTGAGAGCGGTCGCGCGGCTGCCGCTCTGCTGCTCGATCCAAGCGGAGATATTTTGGAGATCTCGGAGGGCGGCGGCTCGATAAACGAGTTGAGCCACTTAGGAGTTGCGGGGCGTCTGGTTGAGCCGGTCGAGATGATCGCCGACCTGCCGGCGTACCTCGTCCGTGGTGAAACTCCCGCCCTCGGCTTCCGAAGCATCGAGCATCTCGCGCAACTCGGCTCGCTTGGCGCGATCGATGGCATAGCGGACCGCGTCCTCGGCGGTCGCAAAGCGGCCGGCGGCAAGCTCGGCTTGCACCCACTGTTCGGCGTCTGCGGTCAATTCGACTTTCAAGGGTAGCTCCTTTGCCGCAACATTGTATCAGAACGGTTCTTCGATTGTCATGTCGGACGAGAAGGGCAGTTTTTCAACCACGTTCCACGTGTCGCGGACAAGTTAGCTCTGTATCATATCCGTGCAAGGGCGCGGAGCGTTGGCTGTCCCTCCGGCGAGGTGCCTGCGGCCATTCGTATTCAGTGTGCCTAGTAACAGGAGACGATTCAACTGCTGATGGGCACGAAGCCGCCGACCACGCTTCGCGGCGATACCGTGCTGTGACGGGGTTGCACATGCGCAAACGGCGGGCGTTGATCATCGGCGGCTCGCTGGGCGGCCTGTTTGCCGCCCACGAGCTCGGATCGATCGGCTGGGACGTCGACGTGTTCGAGCGAACCAGCGACGATCTTGCCGATCGCGGCGCCGGCATCGGCACGCACCTGCCGCTGTTTGAGATCATGCAGCGCGCCGGCCTGCGCCTCGATCATCGGTCCGACGGCACCGCGCCGCGCTCCTACCTCTGTCTCGACCGCGACAACAGGCTGGTCCACGAGCTGCCGATGCACCGGACGATGACCGCCTGGTCGCGTCTCTACCGCCCGCTCAAGGACCATCTGCCACCCGCGAGCTATCACGCAGGCAAGCTCCTCGAGCGCATTGAGACGGACGATAACGGCGCGACTGCGATATTCGCCGACGGCGCGCGCGTCACCGCCGATCTGCTGATCGGCGCCGACGGCTTTCGCTCGACGGTGCGCGCGCAAATCCTGCCGGACGTGAAGCCGGCCTATGCGGGCTACATCGCCTGGCGCGCGCTGGTCCCCGAGGCCGACATTCCGCCCGCCACCTGGGCGGCCATCCACGACCGCTACGTGTTCTGCATACCCGAGGGCGAACTGCTGGTGTCCTACCCCGTGCCGACGCGCGACGCCGACAGGCACAAGGGCGGCTTGAGCTACAACATCGTCTGGTACCGGCCGGCCGATGACGCTGAGCTGGCCGACCTCTGCACCGATGCCGAAGGGCGCCGGCACGACGTCTCGATCGCACCGCCCCTGATCCGGCCGGACGTCGTGGCGGACATGAAGGCTGATGCGCGCGTGCTGCTCGCCCCGCCGATCGTCGACGTCATCGAGAGCGCGGACCAGCCGTTCTTTCAGCCGATCTACGACCTCGCCTCGCCGCAGGTGGCGATCGGCAGGGTGGCGCTGCTGGGCGATGCCGCGTTCGTGGCGCGCCCGCACGTCGGGGCGGGCGTCACCAAGGCCGCGCTCGATGCCATCTGCCTGGCCGAGGCCATCGGCGAGGCCGGCGACGATCTCGCCGCCGCTCTTGCCCGCTACGATCGCGAGCGGCGGCTGCTTGGTGACTGGCTCGTCGCGCGCGGC
>DATEVP010000248.1:0-6522 GCA_035258465.1 Hyphomicrobiaceae bacterium | reverse complement strand
GCCTCCGGCTCGGTCCCGGACAGCCAGGCTTGACTGCCCAGCGCGATGATTTCCTCAAACAGCGCGGCCCGGCGCAAGGGATCGAGATGGGCGGCAATCTCGTCCAGCAGCAGGATCGGCGCCGCGCCCTGCCCGCGCCTTGCGACGAGGTCGGCGTGGGCCAGGATCAGGCCGATCAGCAGCGCCTTCTGCTCGCCGGTCGAGCACACCTTCGCCGGCATCTCCTTCGGCCCGTGCCCGACCGCCAGGTCCGAGCGATGCGGGCCATCGAGCGTGCGCCCCGCCGCGCGATCCCGCTCGCGCTCGCGGCCGAGCGCGGCGACATAGTCGTCCTCGACATCGACGGCGGGCCGCGATGCCAGATCCGCCTCGAGCGTGCCGGCGAGCGCGATCTCGGCCCACGGGAAGGCCGCATGCGAACCATCTCGGCGCAGCGCGATTGCCGCCGCAAGCTCCGACACGGCCGCGACGCGCGAGGCGGCAATGGCAACGCCGGTCTCGGCCATGATGCGCTCGAAGCCCTCGAACCGCGCTCCCTCGCGCACGCCGTCGGTCAGCAACCGGTTGCGCTGCTGCATGGCCCGGTCGAATTGCCCGAGCAGGGCCCGGTAGCCGGTCTGGAAGCAGGCGATGAGCCGGTCGAGAAAACGGCGGCGCTCGGCGGCCGGCCCGGTGAAGAGGCCGTCCATCGCCGGCGTCAGCCACACCATGTCGACGTAGTCGGACAGCGTGCCCGAGCCCGATTGGTCCTCCCCGTCGATGCGCACGAGGCGGCCGCTGCGGGCGCCGGCATCGAGGCCAGCGGCAAGCCCGGTGCCGATATCGGCCGCCCCCAGGCGCGAGTTGAGGCGCGCCGCCACCGCCCAGCTCGCACCGCCTGAGCGCACCAGCTCCGGGTAGGGCGCCCGGCGCAGGCCCTGGCCCGACGTGAGCAGCGAGAGCGCTTCGAGCAGGTTGGTCTTGCCCGACCCGTTGGCCCCCGTGAGCACGACGGGCGCGGGGCCGACGCTCAGCGTCAGGCGCGCATAATTGCGGAAATCCGTGAGCTGCAGGCGCTCGACCCAGACGTGGCCCGCGCTAGCGGCAGCCGCCGCCGCAGCGTCAGGGACGGCGGCTCCAATCGCATTGGCCATCTCGCTCGATCAGCTCCCGCAAAATCAGACGCGCATCGGCATCAGCACGTAGAGCGCGCCCTGGTCGCTGTCGTCCTTGATCATGGTCGGTGAGCCGGCATCGGCGAGCTGGAAGTGCGCCGTCTCGCTCTCGAGCTGGCTGGCGATGTCGAGAAGGTAGCGCGCGTTGAAGCCGATCTCGAGCGGCGTTGCCTCGTACTCGACGCCCAGCTCCTCGGTGGCGCTGCCGCCTTCCGGATTGTTGACCGAGAGCATGAGCTTGTCGCGCTTGATGTTGAGCTTCACCGCCCGGCCGCGCTCGCTGGCGATGGTCGAGACGCGGTCGACCGCGCTCTTGAACTCGGCGTTGGAAACCTTCAAGTCCTTGTCGTTCGACTTCGGGATCACCCGCGCGTAGTCCGGGAAGGTCCCGTCGATCAGCTTGGAGGTCAGCGTGATGGTGCCGATCTCGAAGCGCGCCTTGGAGGCCGACACGGCCACGCTGACGGTGTCCTCGCTGCCCTCGGTGAGGCGGTGCAGCTCGTTCACCGTCTTGCGCGGCAGGATGATGCCCGGCATCCCCGCGGCGCCCTTGGGGGAAGGCAGCTCCGCCTGCGCCAGGCGATGGCCGTCCGTCGCCACCGCGCGCAGGGTCTGCTCCTTGCCGCGCGCGGCCGTGTGCAGATAGATGCCGTTGAGGTAGTAGCGCGTCTCCTCCGTCGAGATGGCAAAGCGCGTCTTGTCGATCAGGCGGCGCAGGTCCTTCGCCGCGATCTCGAACTTGTGGCCGAACTCGCCGGCGGCAAGATCGGGGAAATCCTCGGGCGCCAGCGTCTGCAGGGCAAAGCGGGACTGGCCCGAGGCAATGGTCAGCCGCTCCTTCTCCGCGTCGCGCTTGATCTCCACCTCCGCGCCGTCGGCGAGCTTGCGCACGATGTCGTGCAGCATATGGGCCGGCACGGTGACGGCGCCGGGTTGCGACACATCCGCCGGCGCCTGGTCCGACACCTCGCGCTCCAGATCGGTCGCCTTGAGCTGCAGCACCGAGGCGGTCGCCTTCAGCAAAACGTTGGACAGGATGGGAATCGTCGTGCGCCGCTCGACCACGCTCGTGACGTGACCGAGGGCTCGCAGCAGCTCACCGCGTTCGATCACCAACTTCATGCCATTGCCTCATCGATTGCCAGTTTTCTTCCGCCGCCGCCGCATTCCGTAGCGCAATGTCTTCGCCAGAACGGAAAACTCGTAGATCTCGTTGGAGATTCGCGAGGCGTTGAGCAAAGTGGACCGCAACGGGGCGCATTGCAAGGGCCGCGGGGTGCGAATCGAGGATGGCTGGCGCCTGAAATGAACGCCGAAACGAGCGAAGGAGCGGCGCCGCATCGCACCGCCCCTTGCGCCCGCCCCGCCGCCGCCTGTCAGCGGCTCAGTTGCCGCTTCAGCTCCTCGATCTCGTCCTTCAGGCGCGGGTTTTCGCCCACTTCCTTGTCGATCTTGCGAATGGCGTGCAGCACGGTGGTGTGATCGCGGTCGCCGAAGCGCCGGCCGATCTCCGGCAGCGAGCGCGAGGTCAAGTGCTTGGCGAGATACATGCCGATCTGCCTCGGTCGCACCACCGAGCGGTGCCGGCGCTGCGAGAGGATGTCCTGCTTGGACACGGCAAAGTGCCGCGAGACGATGCGCAGGATATCGTCGATCTTGATGCGCCGCGGCTCGATGCCCTGCACGAGATCGCGAATGATCGTCTCGGCGATGTCGAGCGTGACGGGTGCGCGCATCAGCTGCCAGGTGAGATAGAGGCGGTTGATGGCGCCTTCGAGCTCGCGGCCGCTTTCGGTCAGCCGGTCGGCGAGCAAGGCCACCACCGCCTCCGGGATCTCGAACGACGGGTCCGCCGTTCGCTTCTCGTGTGCCCGCTTCTCGAGGATCTTGAGCCGCAGCAGCGGATCCATGCAGCCGATCTCGGTCACGAGGCCCCGTTGCAGGCGCGAGCGCATGCGGTCGTTCAAGCCGTCGAGCTGGCTCGGCGGCCTGGCCGAGGCCACCACCACCTGCCGCCCGCCATCGAGCAGCGAGTTGATGATGTGCTCGAACTCCTGCTCGGTCTTCTCCCCGCGCATGAACTCCAGATCGTCGATCAGCAGGATATCGATCGAGCGGAACTTGTCCTTGAAGGCCATGGCGTCTTGGGCTTTCACCGCTTCCACGAACTGGTAGCGGAAGCGTTCCGCCGTCAGGTAGAGCACGGTCGCCTTCGGCGTGCGCCGTTTCACCTCCCAGGCGATGGCATGCTGCAGGTGCGTCTTGCCGAGGCCGACGGAGGCATGCAGGTAGAGCGGGTTGAAGCCGCGGTCCTCCGCCAGGACCGTCTCGGCGACCTGCGTCGCGGCCGCATGCGCCATCCGGTTGGCAGGCCCGACGACGAAGCTCTCGAATGAATAGCGCGGATCGAGCGGCGAGCCCTCGAAGCCGTTGGCGTGGGTGCGACCCATCACCAGGGCCGGACCGGCGTGCACCGTGACGCGGCGCACCTCGGTTGTCGGCTCAGCACCGCCGGCCGGCTTGCGCTGGGAGGAGGCACCCGCCACCACGCCGATGACCCGGCCGTTGACCATGCCGGGCTGGCGCAGGGTGACCTCGACGCGCTCGACGCCGGTGAACTCCGCCGCGCAGCACTGCAAGAGGTTGTCGGCGTAGTGCGACTGGATCCAGTTCTGCAGGAACTTTACCGGGACGCTGGCGCGCACCACGCGCCCATCGAAGCTCTCGAACTCCATGGTCCCGAACCAGCTCGAATAGATGTCCTCGCCAAGCTGAGCCCGCAGCATGGCGCGCGCCTTTTCTCCCTTGCCGGCGCAACTGCCTGCGGCCGTATCGACGTCGGGCTTGTTGATGACTTCAGGCTTGTCGACACCTTCGGGCTTGTTGATAGCTTCGGGCTTGTTGATAGCTTCGGGTTTGCTGATCGCTTCGAGCTTGCTGATACCTTCGAGCTTGCTGATACCTTCGAGCTTGTTGCTGCTTTCGACGGCCTCATTGGAGACAGCCCGCACCAGTTCCATGTGTGGCATGAAATACCCCCGCACTTGTCCAGTCACTTCGCCTCGCGCGCCTGCGGTCAGCCTCATTCGTCCGCCAAGACAAAAGGCCGGTGCACTGCACGCATTACCAGTTACGACCGCCGGCTAGCCCTGAACCCAGGGGAGCCCTCTTGCTTTCCAACCGGCGAGCCGCCCTCTGTGGCGTTCGGTGTCGAGTGGTCCCTCGAAGCCTTCCGCCACGTTGCGGCAGCGCATGTAGCCTGCCGCCGCCATTGCCTGGGCTGCCTTGAGGCTGCGGGCACCCGAGCGACATATGAAGAAAAGTTCTGCTTCGCGATTGGCGCCGAGGGGATTGAGCGCTTCGATGACACGCTCGACGAAGGCCGTGTTGAGCCGATCGTCAGGGAATCCCTGCCACTCGACCAGCACGGGACGCTTGCCGATCTGGGAGAGGTCGGGAAGGCCCACATAGGCCCACTCGGCGATCGTCCGCACGTCGATCAGGACCGAGCCCGCATCACCCTTCAGCCGCGTCCAAACATCCTCCGCCGAGACGGCTTGGATGTGGACCTCACCCACGTATCTGTCTCCACCCGCGACGCCGATCTCAACAGGCCGCAAGCCCTGCCTCAGATAGCCCGCAGCCGGAGCTCAGCCCCAACCGTCGAGCTACTCGCGGAGACTACGCGCGAACACACTTGAGCCGGCAACCCCACACAGGCGAACATCCTGAGATACGAAAACTGGCCTACTCTCAGGAAACCTACGCCGCCCAACTGACGAGTTCGTTCTTGGTGATTGCTCGTCGGGTTCTCTCTTAGAACGATGGCGCCCCCACTTCAACCCGCAGGGACTCCCCAGACTGCCCACAGCCACCGCACGCGGTTTTGCACAACGGCGGTGGAGAAGCGCCCCCGGGAACCGCAAAATTGGGGAGAAGGTCGTTGAGTCCGTGGAGGGAATCGCAGCGCGCGTGGAGCGGTGCGCGCGCGGCGCGGAACCTCACGCTTGAGCAACGTTTAGGTGACGAATCTTTTTGGTCGGCGAGTCCCTGGTTGCCCAGTCGGGTGCGGGCAAAAACAAACTAAGCGTTGGAGTCCAGTCGCTTGACGGGATCGAAGACATCCTAGTGCTAAGACGGGTTGCGGCATTTGCGCCACATGGCCGGCGCGCTGCCCGAGCCGGAAGATAAGAGCTCAGCAGGATAGCCGACTCCGCTCACGCCATCGCTTTCAGCCGGGCGGCGAGCCGCGAAACTTTGCGCGCGGCCGTCTTCTTGTGGATGATGCCCTTCTGCGCGGTGCGGGCGAGAACCGGCTCGGCCGCCGCGAGCGCGCTCTTGGCCGCGGCCTTGTCGCCGGACGCCAGCGCCTCTTCCACCTTGCGCACGTAGACCTTGAGCCGCGATCGCCGCGACTTGTTGACCTCGGTGCGGCGAAGCATCTGGCGTGCGGCCTTCTTGGCCGATGACGTTCTAGCCATGCGGGGCTCCTTTTGGGTGTGCGGCGGGTCGTGCTGCGGATTGTGCAGGATTGGCCTGATTTTCCGCTCTAATAGACGTTCGTGCGCGCGAGGGTCAACAACGCGTATTGATTGGGTCTCTCATCGCGCGGCGCCAACCGACCGGCTGCCGACCTGCTCTGCAACGCTAGTGATGATGAACTGATTTAGACTGACGCCCTCATGGGCGGCCATATGGGCTGCTCGCTTGTGCAGCCCCTTTCCCAGCCTCACCACGAGCTTGCCGCTGAAACCAATACTCTCCATTGGATCAGGAACGCGCTGACCCCTGGCGATGGTCGCCTCCAGCCAACTCGCCGCTACGCTCTCCAAGCTGGCAAGTGCTCCAGCGGCCGTGTCGCCGACCGCAATGCACCCTGGAAACTCGATGATCTCCGCCCGAAACGTTCCATCGGACTCTGGCAGTACGTACCGACCATAAGGCTTCTTGAGGTATTCAGCCGGCGCCATCTTCCGCTCCGTGCTCACTCGTGTCTTCCTACTCTTCGCCGTTGCGCTCATCGATCCTTGCATCCCAAGCAACCACGTCCTCTTCCAACTGATCCAAGATGCTCCTTTGGGTTCCGATCGCCAAATCCCTGCTGCCATGGTGGGGGATTGAGAGGACAAAAAGATGTGGGAATTCAGCACTTTCCCACATAGGCTCGCTGCCGCGCCTCACCTTCTTCCGCCCGAGCTTTTGTGCCAGTCGCTCCAAGTCGCGAGCCTTCTGCGGGGAACGTCTGCGTTCTGCAAGCTCGCGCTTGAGCTTTGCCAATCTCTTCCGGGTCATAGTACTACATGTGGTACCATTTGTGAATCGGAAAATGCAGGGCCTTGCTCGAGGCTTAACACAGCGCGCCAAGACG
>DATEVP010000247.1:0-2556 GCA_035258465.1 Hyphomicrobiaceae bacterium | reverse complement strand
CCTTCACCGACCCTTCCGGCGACCGCCTGCGCGGCTGGCTCGGCCTTTCCAGCGAGCAGTTCTACGACCGGAGCCGCATCGCCATCGTGCCGATGGGCTTCTGCTTCCCCGGTCAAGATGGGTCAGGCGGCGACCTGCCGCCTCGCCGGGAATGCGCGCGCGCCTGGCATGAGCGTCTGTTCGCCGCGATGCCGCAGATCGAGCTCGTCCTCGCCGTCGGCAGCTACGCCCAGCGCTGGCACCTGGGCGCGGCGGCGGGCGGAAGCATGACCGACACCGTCAGTAGCTGGCGGACGCTGCTCGACGCTCGGACAAGGCCCCGGCGCGTGCCCCTGCCGCACCCGTCCTGGCGCAACAATGCCTGGCTTGCGGCCAATCCCTGGTTCGAGCGCGACCTGCTGCCGAGGCTCCGCGGCGAGATAGGCCGGCTGCTCTAAGCCCGCCGGACCAGTAGGTGCACACGGATGAGCCCGGCTTCCGCCTGCCATGAAATATTTGCATTGGCCAGGCGCGCCTTGACGCAACTAGGATACTGTTCTACGCACATTCTGCGGCGGCCTTTAGAAAAACGTTCCGCTTTGAGGCCTGTCTCGGAGTGCAAATGCCATGCTCGACGAAATGGACGTCAAGATCTTGCGGATTCTGCAGGAGGATTGCACCCGCGCTGTCGCCGACATCGGCAAGGAGGTCGGCCTGTCGACCACGCCCTGCTGGCGGCGGATCCAGAAGCTCGAGGAGTCCGGCGTCATCATGCGCCGGGTGGCCGTGCTCGCCTCGCAACGCGTCAACGTCGGTGTGACCGTGTTCGTCTCCATCAAGACCGACGAGCACTCGCTCGCCTGGCTCGAGCGCTTCCACGCCGCCGTCATCGATTTTCCCGAGGTCGTCGAGTTCTACCGCATGAGTGGCGAGGTCGATTATCTCCTGCGCGTCGTGGTGCCCGACATCGCCGCCTACGACGCCTTCTACAAGAAGCTCATCTCCCGCATCGAGATCTCCAAGGTGTCGTCCGCCTTCGCCATGGAGCAGATCAAGTACACCACCGCGCTGCCGCTCGAATTCGCCCTGCGGCGGCCGCAAGAAGAGAAGGGCCGGCCGGCGCGCGCTCAACGCAGCGCTTGAACGCAGCGCGCAAGCATCGAGGTTGTGTGGATGAGCGAACGCGGGACCAATATCGGCGTGCCCCCGGTCGAGGCGTTGAAGACCATGAGCGGGCTCGATTTCCTGCGCGCCATCGTTGATGGACGACTGCCGGCGCCGCCGATCACCGAAACGCTGGGCTTCGCGCTGGTCGAGGTGGCGCCGGGTTTCGCGCTGTTCACCATGACGCCCGCGTTCAAGCACTACAATCCCATCGGGACTGTGCACGGCGGGGTGGCCGCAACCTTGCTCGATTCCTGCATGAGCTGCGCCATCCAGACGAGCTTCGCACCCGGCACCGGCTACACGACCTTGGAGTTCAAAGTGAACCTGGTGCGCCCGATCACGGACAAGACCGGGCCGGTCCGGGCCGAGGGGCGCTCGCTGCACATCGGCCGGCGCTCGGGCACGGCCGAAGGGCGGATCGTCGATGCCGCTGGCACGCTGCTCGCGCACGCCACGACGACCTGCCTCATCTTCCAGCTATAGGCGCCGCCCAAAATATGGGACGCCCGCAGCTCCCGGACTGTTTGCGTGAGACCCGCGGGCGACAAGCCACCAACGCCGGTGCCCGCTGGGACACATTGGCGATCAGCTTACTCCGGGCACTTGCCCGCCAGATCGTCGAGCGCATCGTTCCACGCTTTGCCGTCGGCTGAGTTTTCGTCCACCTTTTCGCCGATGTTCCATGCTGCCACGAAATCCGGCCCAAGCTGCTTTATCTGACCGTCGATCTGAGCCTGGGCGGCGGGCGTCGGCGTATCGCCGGCGGCATCCATGGCTTTCATCATGGCGCAGAACGTCTTCATCTTTCCGGCGTCGGCGCCCACCGACTTGAAGGTCTTCACGGCCGCATCGATCTTGGGGTCCGCGGCAACCGCGGGCTGAAAGGCGAGGCCGAGCGCAACACAAGCAGCAAGAACACGCATCTTGGATCTCCTGGAGTTGAACTGGCGAAGAACGCGCCAGGCAGGGTCTTCCGTCTAAGTCCGCATCCCTAGAACGCGAACAGGTCGTCATTTGTGGCGAAGACGCCACAGAATCGTGATGCGGCGATAGGCCAGCCCTTCAATGATTGTCGCGCGGCACGCCCTTCGTCTTGGCGATCTGCTGGTACTTGACCGCGGGCTTGAGCACCATGCCGTGCGCGAAATCGTCGACCATGCCGCGCTGAATTTCCTGCCACGGCGTCTGATGGGCCGGATAGCGGTAGCCGCCGTGGCCCTGCAGATCGGCCCGGCGGCGATCGTATTCCTCCTTTGAAATCAGAATGTCGGCCGTGCGTTTATTGAGATCGATGCGCACACGGTCGCCGGTCTTGAGAATTGCCAAGCCTCCGCCGGTGGCGGCTTCGGGGGAGGCGTTCAGAATGGAGGGCGAGCCGGATGTGCCCGATTGTCGGCCATCGCCGATGCA
>DATEVP010000246.1:0-3411 GCA_035258465.1 Hyphomicrobiaceae bacterium | reverse complement strand
CGACTGGAGTCGCCTCGACGCGATGACCGCCAAGGAGCGCCATGCAGCAGCGCTGGCCGACCCTGATGCCCAGCCCATCACCGCAGAGGACATCGCTTCGGGCCGGATGCCACTCGTGCCGCAGGTGTGGTCGATCCGCCGCCGCCTCAAGCTCAGCCAGGAGGAATTCGCGGCGCAGTTCCGCATCCCGGTTGGAACGGTGCGCGACTGGGAGCAGCGCCGCAAGGAGCCCGATGCCGCCGCCAAGGCCTATCTTCGCGTCATTGCGCTGGAGCCAGCGGTTGTCCGCAAGGCCCTGGCCGCGCGGCCGCCACGGCCGAAGGCCTGACCGGGACGATCCTAACCCTGCAGCGCGGCCCACATGGCGCGATCGCGCTCCGCCGTCCAGATGCGCGGCGTGTCGATGCCCTGGGCCTCGTCGTAGGCCCGCGCGATGTTGAACGGCTGGCAGTGCTCGAAGATCGGCCAGGCGCCGTACTTGGGCCGCATCGCCGCCGTCGCCTCGTCGAAGCACTCTTTCAGGGTGGCGCCGCGCGCCACGCCGCGCTTCACCGGCTCGTAGCTGTCGCGCAGGAAGTCGCGGGTGAGCGCGATGCCCTCGGCCACCGTGCCGGCGCCGACCAGGGCCTCGCCGCGGCCGGGCACCAGCGAGTCCGGCTTGACCCGGTCGAGGCGCGCCAGCGTCCCCGGCCAGTCGGTGAAGTACGCGTCGCCACAGTAGCAGGCCGACTTGTACTCGACGATGTCGCCCGAGAAGACCACGTTGGCGTCGGGCACCCAGGCGACGATGTCGCCGGCGGTGTGCGCGCGGCCGACGTGGCGCAGCTCCACGCGGCGCTTGCCGAGATAGAGCGTCATCTTCTGCTTGAAGGTGACGGTCGGCCAGGTGAGGCCGGGGATGGTCTCGGCGGCGCGAAAGAGGCGCGGGAAGCGGCCGAACTCGGAATCCCAGTCCTCCTTGCCGCGCTCGGCGATCATGGCACGGCAGGTCTCGGATGCGATCACCTCCTGCGCCTGGTAGGCCGAGGCGCCGAGCACGCGCACGGCGTGATAGTGCGACAGCACCACGTATTTGATGGGCTTGTCGGTGACCTTGCGCACGCGCTCGATGACGAGGCCGGCCATCACCGGGGTTGCCTGCGCGTCGACCACGATGACGCCGTCGTCGCCGACGATCACGCCGCTGTTGGGGTCGCCCTCCGCCGTGAAGGCGTAGAGGTCGCGGCCGATCTCGCTGAACGTGATCTTCTTCTCGCCGGTGTCGCCGGTGGAGGCGAAGTTCGTGGTCATGTCAGCTTTTCTCCTGCGCAGCGGGTGCGATGGGGTCAGACCCTTCAGCTCCGTCCGTCACCGAGGAGCGGTCGCGCGCCTAGGGTCTGACCCCGTAGGTATAGCGCACCACCTCCTGGTCGATGGCGCCGAAGATCGAGCGGCCCGCGGCGTCCAGCATCTCGATGCGCACGCGATCGCCGAATTTGAGGAACGGCGTCTTTGGCTCACCGTGCAGAATCGTCTCCACGGTGCGCAACTCGGCGAGGCATGAATATCCCACCCCGCCGAGCTCGACCGGCTTGCCTGGCCCGCCCGCCAGCCTGTTGGAAATGGTGCCGGAGCCGACGATGGTGCCGGCGCCGAGCCGGCGCGTCTTGGCGGCGTGGGCGAGCAGCGCGGGGAAGGAGAAGGTCATGTCCTGGCCTGCATTGGGCCTGCCCAGCAGCCGGCCGTTGATCGAGGCCAGCAGCGGCAGATGCACCTTGCCGTCGCGCCAGGCTCCCCCCAGCTCGTCCGGCGTCACCGCCACGGGGGAGAACGCCGTCGACGGCTTGCCATGAAAGAAACCGAAGCCCTTGGCGATCTCGCCGGGAATGAGATTGCGCAGCGACACGTCGTTGACCAGCATGAGCAGGCAGATGTGCTCGGCCGCTTCCTCCGCGGTCGCGCCCATCGCCACATCGTCCGTGACGACGGCGACCTCGCCTTCCAGATCGATGCCCCAGGCCTCGTCGGCGACCTCGATGGCGTCGCCCGGGCCCAGAAACGCATCGGAGCCCCCCTGGTACATCAGCGGGTCGGCCCAGAAGCTCGCCGGCATCTCGGCGCCGCGCGCCCGCCGCACCAGCTCGACATGGTTCACATAGGCCGACCCGTCGGCCCACTGATAGGCGCGAGGCAGCGGGGCCGCGCAACCGCTTTCCTCGAAATCGACGATCGGGAACGGCGCCGGCCGCCTGCCCTCGACCACCTCGTTCAATTCCGCATAGATCCGCTCGGCCGCGAGGCTCGTATCCTGCCAATTGTCGAGCAGCTGCTGGAGCGTGTTCAGGCCGGCAATGGCGGCATTTGCCATCACCGCCTTCGATAAATCGCGCGAGACGACGGCGAGTGCGCCATCGCGTGTACCATTTCGGAAAGTTGCGAGTTTCATGATGCCGCCATGTCCGCTAAGCTGGTCGAAAAGACGCACCGGGGAGGAGATAGTTCCGTGCAGCGCAGGTTGTTCCTGAAGTCTGGGGCGGCACTTGCGCTTGCCGCACCGGCGTTTCCGGCTCCCGCCATTGCCCAATCCTCCCCCGAGATCAAGTGGCGGCTGACGTCGAGCTTTCCCAAGTCCCTGGACACCATCTTCGGCACCGGCCAGATGCTGTGCCGGTATATCGCGGAAGCGACCGACGGCAAATTCCAGATCCAGCCCTTTGCCTCGGGCGAGCTGGTGCCCGGCCTGCAGGCGCTCGACGCCGTTGCCAGCGGCTCGGTGGAATGCGCCCACACCCCGACCCATTTCTACACCGGCAAGGACCCGATGCTGGGCTTCGGCACCGGGCTGCCGTTCGGTCTCAACAACCGCCACCAGCAGGCGTGGTGGGTGTTCGGCGGCGGCGCCGAGATCGTCAACGCCGCGCTGCACAAGCTCAACGTCCACGGGATTCCGGCCGGGAACTCCGGCACGCAGATGGGCGGCTGGTTTCGCAAGGAGATCAACTCGGTCGAGGACCTCAAGGGCCTCAAATTCCGCATCGGCGGCATGGGCGGCCAGGTGCTGGCGCGGCTCGGCGTGGTGCCGCAGCAGATTGCGCCGGGTGACGTCTATGCTGCGCTGGAGCGGGGCACGATCGATGCGGCCGAGTTCGTCGGCCCGCACGACGACGAGAAGCTCGGCCTCTCCAAGGTCGCCAAGCACTACTACTACCCAGGCTGGTGGGAAGGCAGCGCCATGCTGCATTTCCTGGTCAACCTGGAGAAGTGGGAGTCGCTGCCCAAGCCCTACAAGGCGATCGTCGCGCAGGCCTGCGATGCCGCCAACATCTGGATGCTTGCCAAATACGATACGGTGAACGCCATTGCTCTGAGGCGCCTCATGGCCAGCGGCGCCATCCTCAAGCCCTTCCCGCAGCCGGTGCTCCAGTCCTGCTA
>DATEVP010000245.1:0-2414 GCA_035258465.1 Hyphomicrobiaceae bacterium | reverse complement strand
GGCAGATGATTGAATATGGCCTGGAACAAGGCCTGCTCCGGCAGCACGCCCGCTCGCTGCTCCGAAAGATCATGCAGGATGCCGGTAAAGTACTTCTGGCCCTCCGCCTCGAATGCACTCACCGACAAGTGAACCGGAAAGATTGCTCCACTCTTGCGGCGCGCCATCACTTGTCGGCCGATGCCGATGATCTTGCGCTCCCCGGTTTCCAGATGGTGGCGAATATAGCCGTCGTGGCGGCTGCGAAACGGCTCGGGCATAAGAGCGTTGATGTTGCGTCCGATGAGCTCTCCATTGGAGAATCCGAACATTTTTTCGACTGCGGGATTGAGGGTGCGAATAAGCCCCTTGTCGTCGATGATGACAATGGCGCCCACGGCCGTCTGGAGCGCGGCCTGCAGCATCTGAGAGCCGAAGTGCTGGCTAGTAACCGCCTTGCCGGGATCGGGCATGCAAAGGCTCCCTGAGGCCGTTGGCAATCGCGCAAAGCATCGCCATGGCGCTTGAACGGAAAGACCTACGGTAGCCTGCCATCGGCGTCCAGGCCGTTCAATTCCTCTAGTGGTCCCGTCCAGCGACAGCCGCAAAGCTAATCCGCCGATAGCCGCGTGGCCAGCGGGCGGGTGAGCGAAACACGGAGGGCCGCTGATCCGCGAGGTATTCTTGCCCCGCGCTTACCTTCGCCTCGACCATGGCGCAGGATCAACTGCGCGCCTGCGGTGCGGAGGCACGTTCGCTTGCGAGCATTTCAAGATGTCATGCGACGTCGTTTTCGCCGAGCGGCGACGGCGGTCCCGGTTGCGCCAAGCCTAGCTCCAACATGACCTTGAGGCAGGCGGCGCCCGGGTTGGCCGCCCGATTGGCCGCCGTCATGAGGGCAAGCCACGCAGTATCGTCGGCCCGCTCGATGAATCGGCCGACCGCTGCGGACGCAAAGGTGCCGAGCGAGAGGCCCGCTGCGTCGGCCGCGTCGCGCAACCTTGTCATGAGGACCCAATCGCCGAGGCTCGCCAAGGCCTCCTCGACGCTCGTCTTGTCCTGGAGCCTCATGATCGCATCGCCCAGCAGCATGGCGCTTCCCCTCAGTGGACCCTTACGTCCGCCGGCGTCGGCAGCTCGACGCCGCTCAACTCTGCCCGCGCTGCAAGGCGAGCCACGAACTGCGCAATCGCCATGTGCCGCGCGCGCTCGACGAGATAGTCGGCGATGCGCTGGTGCACGAGCTCGAACGGAAGCGCCCTGCCGGGCACGTGCCGGTTGAGACGAATGATGTGGAAGCCGTAGCGCGTCTCGACGGGCGTGGTGCTCGTCTCGCCGGGCTTCAGCGCCAGCAGAGCCCTCTCGAACTCCGGCGTGGTGTCGCCAGCCGTAATCTGCCCGAGATTTCCTCCCGACGAGGCGGAGGAGCAATCGGAGTGGACGATTGCCAGTTCGACAAACCGGGCGGGATCATCGCCGAGCTGCGATAGTATCATCAGGGCGCGCTCGCGGGCCGCGGCGAACGCCGCTGGCTGATCCGCGCGTGCCGCGATCAGGATATGCGAGGCTTCGTAGATATCGGCGGAGCGGAAGCGCGCGAGGTTGTACCGGTAATAGCGCTGGCATGAAGCCTGGTCGGGTGCGGGCGTCGCAACCTCGCGCTCGATGAGCGCGCGCACCAGGGCCTCCTCCTCCGTCTCCTTCCTCTCCTCCGCGTCGGCGATCGGGTCAGGCCGGAGCCCGAGGCGCCGTGCCTCCTGCAGCAGCAGCTCGCGCACGGCGAGCGCGCGGGCGGCCGCGGTCCACGCAGCAATCGGCGTCGGTGCCGGATGGTTCTGCGCCTCGCGCGAAATGACCTCATGGTCGATTGCAACACCGTTGACAGTCACCGGCACCCTCGAAGCGACGGCAACGGCGGCGCGAACGGAACAGCTCATGGATCACTCCGCCGGCTGGATGGTGCGGCGAGCGGTCCGGGCCGCCTGCGGCCGGCCGCTCGAGCGCACCACCTGGTAGCCGCGCCGCCCGAGGTACCAGACGGGTGCGCTCCACACATGCACCAAGCGCGTGAACGGGAACACCAGGAAGATGGTCATGCCGAGGAACAGGTGCGCCTTGAAGATCGGGTGAGCGTCGGCCGCCAGTGTCCACGCATCGGCCCGCAGCACCAGGATGCCCTGCGCCCAGTTCATGAACCGCACCATCTCGTGGCCGTCGAGGTGGCCCATCGAGACGGGGATGGTGGCGAGCCCCAGCAGGAGCTGGGCGAACAGCAGGAGCAGGACGGCGATGTCGCCGAAGGAGGAGGTGGCGCGGATACGGGCATCGAGCAGGCGGCGGTGCGTCAGCAGCGCGATGCCGATCAGGCAGAAGACGCCGGCGATGCCGCCGACCCAGATCGCCATCAGCTGCTTGAAGCCGTGGCTGATCCCGAT
>DATEVP010000244.1:0-2393 GCA_035258465.1 Hyphomicrobiaceae bacterium | reverse complement strand
TTGCGGCATTCGCGTTTGCGAGCTTCGGGTTCATAAGGGACACTAGATTCATAGACTTTCTAGTGTGGCTTTGGTTCAGAAGTTCCCTCCCAACCTGGTGGCACGTGATGGGGAACTTCTGAACCGCCACACTAGCCGCGGCCGACCACCGCGACGCTGACCCGGGCCACCCCGGCGCTCTTGATGCCGAGCACGCCGGCCGCCCCCGACGACAGGTCGATGATGCGGCCCTTGATAAACGGTCCGCGGTCGTTGATCGTCACCGTCACGGTGCGGCCGCTGGCCAGATGTGTGACGAGCACTCGCGTGCCGAACGGCAGCGATCGGTGCGCGGCGGTCATGGCGCTCGGGTTGAAGCGGGCGCCAGAGGCCGTGCGCTGGCCTTCCCAGTAGTAAGAGGCCATGCCCACCGAGCCTCCGCTCGAATAGCTGGCGCTCGACGCCGTGCTCGGCCGGTGGCTCCTCGTCTTGTGGCTCGCCAGCTTCTTGCCTGGCCTGGCGGCAGAGTGCGCAATCCTGGCTGCCTTCGCTGCGTGGTGCGCGGTCTTGGCTTTTTTCACAGTGCCCTTGGAGTCTCGGTGCGCATGCGCGCACACGAATTCGGGGCCGATGCATTGCCAGGCAGCGTTCGCCGGTCGGGCATCGCTGAGCCCGAAAGCCAGCGCCGCAAGGGCCGCGTACACGACATACCGCATAATCACATCTCCTTCTCGACGGCGACAGTGCTGAAGGCTCGACCGGATCAACCTCGAGGCCTGTCCAAGGGCTTCCCCTGGACGCTGGCCAGCTGCCTCGATGACGGGCAGCACAACGCTTTTTGGATTGAGGGTCCGATGCGAAGAGCGAGCCTCAACGCAACACCAGAACATGTTCAGTCGCCGAACATTATCGGGGATCCATTTGACCAATCCCCGTCCTGGTGGTGGCACCGAACCAGCCAGGGTGAGGGAGGGTCAACCGCAAACTCTGAACGATATTCAGGGTAGAATGCGGGGCGCTTTGAATTTGCTGCGGTTTTGATGTTGCGCCGCAATGAGCCGCGACCGCAGGTCGCACATACGCGGTCGCAGAACGCCATCGCAAGCCACTGATAATGAGGCCGAAACGTGGCAGCTATGCGCTGCAGCAATGCGGGCGCTCAGATCCCGGCGGCGAGGCCGGCGCTTAGCAGCCCGGGGACGGCGTTAGAGCCTTGCTGCGCTGGGGTGGCCGGATGTAGGTTAAATGCTTCGGGGCCGGACCGGCCGCCCCGTCAGGCTTTCGCCCAAGCGCCGCGGCGCTTTCCGCTGGCTGGCGCGCATGGGCGATCCGCAAATCCCGACCACCGGCGCACGACCTCCCTGGCTCATGGATGGGCTTGCCTGCCGAGACGTGACCCGAGGCGGCGTGTGGAGTCGGCTCCGTCGCCCTCGTCAGCCAATTGGGATTGAACAGCTGGCGAGGCATCGATGACGACCACCTCTCAACCGGGGATGAGCGAGCGCCCGACGTTCCGGGAGGCTCTCGAGGTCTGGGGCAAGATCGGCCTCCTCTCGTTCGGCGGCCCGGCGGGCCAGATCGCGCTCATGCACCGCGTTCTCGTCGACGAGCGGAAGTGGATCGGCGAGCAGAGCTATCTCGCCGCGCTCAACTTCTGCATGCTTTTGCCGGGCCCGGAGGCGATGCAGCTTGCGACCTACGTCGGCTGGCGCCTGCACGGGACTAAAGGGGGCCTCGCCGCAGGCTTGCTGTTCGTCCTGCCGGGTGCGTTCATCATGCTGGCGCTGTCTCTGGCATACGCCCAATTCGGCAAGTTGCCGCTGGCCGAGGCACTGTTCGTCGGCATCAAGGCTGCGGTGTTGGCGATCGTCGTCGAAGCGCTGGTCCGCGTGGCCAGGCGGGCGCTCAAGGGGAGCGCCGACTGGGCCATCGCCGCAGCGGCGTTCGCGGCGATCTTCGCCTTCGCCGTGCCGTTCCCCGCGATCGTGCTGGCCGCCGCCCTGGTCGGCTTCCTCCGATCCGGCTTCGCGGCTCGAGCCGCTCGGCCATCGGCGGCGCTGCCCCCGGTGCGGCTTGGCGAAACGGCGAGGACGACGCTCTTGTGGCTCGCAATCTGGATCGTTCCGCTGCTTCTCGTCGCCTTGATCTTCGGCTCGGACCACGTGCTCTCCGATATCGCCTGGTTCTTCTCGAAGCTCGCGGTCGTGACCTTCGGCGGGGCCTATGCGGTGCTCGCCTATATGGCTCAGGAGGCCGTCGAGGGCTACGGCTGGCTCGCGCCCGGCGAGATGCTCGACGGACTAGCAATGGCCGAGACCACGCCGGGACCACTGATCCTCGTCCTCACATTCGTAGGCTTCATCGCGGCCCATGGCGATCCGGCCCCATTCTCGGCGATGGCTGCCGGCATGTTG
>DATEVP010000243.1:0-6673 GCA_035258465.1 Hyphomicrobiaceae bacterium | reverse complement strand
CAGGGCTGGTTGCGCGCCTCGCATCGCAAGCTCGATTCCAGGCTCAGCACCCCCTATCGGCCCTATCATACCCATGATGAGAAGCAACCGCTCAAGCCGGGCGAGATCGTCGAGCTCGAGGTCGAGATCTGGCCAACCAGTATCGTCATTCCGCCGGGCTATCGCCTCGGCCTTCAGGTGCGCGGCAAGGACTATGTCTACAAAGGAGCCAGCGGCGGGCGGCTCTCCAATATGAAGAACGAGTTCACGGGATGCGGCCCGTTCCTGCACGACGACCCTCGGGACCGGCCGCCCGAGGCAAGCGGCCGCGTAACCCTGCACAGCGGGCCGGGGATGCAGCCCTACTTGCTGTTGCCGATCATTCCGTCGAAATAGCGAGAGGACAGTCATGGCAGACAAAGGTGCAGTCGCCAAAGCAACGCCCTTGACGCCCGGCGCCAAACGCGCCGGTCCGGGCGAGTACTATTTTGACATGACGAAGGTGAATTCGATCATGGGTGGCCCCGACTATTCCAACGTCTTCGGCGGCGTGGTCGAGGGCGAGCGCATGATCGCAGCGCTCATGCGCATGCCCGCCGGCGGCGGCTCCGTCCCCCATTCCCACCCCAACGAGCAGTGGGTTTATGTGCTCGAGGGCACGATGGATTCAACCGTGGACAGCCAGCGCCGGCTCGTGAAGCCAGGGGAGGCGATCTATATCCCCGCCAATGTCGTGCACTGCGCCACGGCGACGGCCGAAAGGGACGTGATCTTTTTTACCGTGAAGGATGCCTCGCACGGTCTGCACGGGATAAAGCATCCAGGATGAGCCGTTACGTTTCATGATCGTGGACGATTGCCAACCTCCGTTGGCGGAGCTCATTTCCCTGAAAGGTCGCAGGGCCCTTATCACGGGGGGAGCCCGCGGCCTTGGGCTGGCGGCAGCTCGTCGCTTTGCCGAAGCGGGCGCCGCGGTCCTGATCGGCGACAAGGACGCCGAGGCAGCGATCGACGCGGCAGCAAGGATCGGCAAGGAGCAAGGTGTTCCGGTGTTCGCAACGCAGCTCGACGTTGCGGACGCAGGATCGGTGGTGCGGTTTGCCGACGAAGGGATGAAGCTTCTGGGCGGCATCGATATCTGGGTCAACAATGCCGGTATCTATCCAGGGCGGCCCCTCTTGGACACGGATGAGGAGTTCTGGGACCTCGTGCAGGACGTCAATCTTCGCGGCACGTTTCTCGGCTGCCGCGAGGCGGGCAGACGCATGGTCGAGGGGGGCCGGCGTCCCGGACTGGTGATCATCAATGTCGCGTCGGTCGCCGGCACGCGGGGGCGAACGGGGCTCACGCATTACTCCGCGGCCAAGAGCGGCGTGATCGGCCTGACCCGCGGGGTAGCGGTTGAACTGGCGCCGCACGGCATCCGCGTCCTCTGCGTAATCCCGTCCTTGGCCGAAACTCCGGGCTCCCGGGAAATGCGCGCAGCGGCACAGAAAGGCGGTTCTGACGCTGACGCCCTAAAGGAGATGGAGCGCCGCGTCATGGCAGCATTTCCAATGGGCCGCATCGGCCAAGCCGACGAGGTTGCCCGCGTGATGCTGTTCTGCGCTAGTGATCTAGCAGCCTTCATGACCGGCTCGAGCATTTACGTCGACGGCGGTTTGGCGGCGACGTGAAGGCGGCAACTTATGGCGACGCGCAGCCGGTGAAGCCGTCGGTCTGCATCTTGGCCTCGTACTTCGCCGTCACCTGGGCGCCGGGCGTCAAGGTCGCTTTCACGGCGGCCCAATCCGCAGGCTTCAAGATGATGAACCAGCCCTTGTCGTAAGGGTCATCGTTGGCGAGCTTGGGGTTGGCGACGAGATCATCGTTGATCTTGACGACCTCGCCCGCCGCCGCCGACTTCGCAGGCCCCACCCACTTGCCGCTTTCGACCGTCGCGCAGCTCTTGCCGGCATCAACCGAGCGGCCAACGCGTTTCGGCGTGAAGGCGACGAGCTGGCCCGCCATGGCGGTCGCAACCGTCGTCATGCCGAGCTTGACGTTGCCGTCGTCCTGCTCCTGGAACCAGATATGGTTGTCGACATCGTAGAGGAGATGGTCCGGCAGATTGCATCCTTTGACGACGGGCATGGCTCACTCCGCGACCTTCGTTACGTGTCTCGCGTAAATCGACTATTTGCCGCCGGCGCGCAATGGCTTTGCAGCGCAGCAGAACTCGCCGAGGCCGGCGACTTGCATTTTGCCGGAAACGAACAGGGCGAGGTGCTTGGCGACCATGGCCGCCAGCCCGACCCGCTTCTCGCGATCGGGATGCGCGGGCTCCAGCTTGATCAGATTGTAGTAATAGGCGAGCTCGCGGCACGTCTCGCGGCAGGCGTTGAAGGAAGGCTCGCCCCGCGCTCCCTGCCGGTGCAGGGCGAGCAGCCGGAAGCCTTCCCTCTGCTCCCCAGTCGGCACCTCGCCGCGCGCCTCCAGCCAGCGCTCAAGCACCTGCTCGCCCAGCTGCAAGAGCGCTTGCGCACTTGCCTCGGGGTCGCCGGGACGCGCGATGATGCGATCGATCCTCGCCTCGATGTCGGCGAATATCGCGAGCGAGGAGGGCAGTCTCGACTGAGACGCGAGCGCGGCCGATGGGGTGGCGGACATCGGTTCTCGATCCTTGTTGGCGGCCGATCTCGGCACTGGCGACAGCCGGCGCCTCAGGTCAGCCGCTTGTCGACGATCAGGTCCGAGGCGTCGGAGATGTTCGTGTGGATGCCAAGTCTACGCGGACCGATACCGAGCGCAAGACCCAGCAGCTGCGTGAAGTACATGATCTTGACGCTGGTCTTCTTGCCGAACCGCTTCTCGGCCCTGACCTGATGCATCTCGAGGCCGGTGTGGCACGTCGGGCATTCGGTTGCGATCACATCCGCGCCCGCGGCTTCGGCGGCCTGCAGAATGTTGAGGACGAGCTTGGTCGACGTATCCGAGTCGGAGAGCGTATGGGCGCCGCCGCAGCACGCGGTCTTCAGAGGGAACTCGACGTTCTCCGCTCCGGCCGCGGCGAGAAGGTCGTCCATGAAGTGCGGCTTGGACGTGCTCTCCGAGCCCGGCCCCTGGTCCTTCTCGGGAAAGATGTGGCGCGGGCGCACGTACATGCAGCCGTAGTAGTTGGCGACCTTCAGTCCGGCGAGCTTGCCTTTTGTGCGCTCCTTCAGACCCTCCTCGCCGATCGTCTCCTTGATCCAGTCGAGCGCGTGAATGGTTTCGACCTGACCGGCCTCATAGGTCTTGTGCCTCGCCTTCCTGGAAAGCTCGTCGACCACTTCCCGCGACTTGGCATCGTGCTTCAGGTCGTACTCGGCCTTCTTGAGATTGTGGTAGCAGCCGTTGCACGGCGCCATCACGGTATTCATGTGGTCGAGGTTGACCGCGTTGGAAAGCACGCGTGCCGACAGGTAGGTCTGGAGCTTGGGGTCGACGTTCTTCACCTCCATCGCCCCGCAGCAGTTCCAGTTCTTCACGTCCTTGAGGCCGAGCCCGAGCTTCTTGGCGACCGCACGCGTCGACACATCGTAGCCGTTGGCCGAACCCTCGAGCGCGCAACCTGGATAGTAACCCACGGTGCCGTATTCCTGCTTCTTGGTTTTCTCCGACATTGTCCGCCCCTCACTCTGCCGCCGCCAGCCGACCGGCGGCGCTGTTTTCGTTTGCAGCGACACGGCCGCCCTTCGATTGGTCGAGGTGCAAGGCCTTCTTGTCCTTTTCCTCCCGCTCGTGAATGTAGTCCGCGATCGCCAGCCGGGCCTTGCCCCAGCTCCTGGTCCTAGGCTTGAACACGAGGGCAAGGGCGGATTTGATGCCCCACTTGACGGGCAGCCGCTTGGCCAATCGCCAGCCGATTTCGACGAGCCAGTCCTGCAACAGCGGCTGCTTCGTGCGCCTGAAGAAGCCGCGCAGCACTTCCACGTCCTCGATGCGGCCGCGCGCGACCACTTGCTCGGTGAACTCGAGGTCGAAGTGCATCGAGGGCGATCGCGCCGTGTGGCCCTTCAGCTCGAGCCAGTGCGCGGTCGCCTTCATCACGCCTTCCGGCTCCACGTCGCGCGGGCAGGCGTAGGTGCACTTGTGGCACGACACGCACTGCCAGATGATGTCCTTGTCGCGCAGCAGCTCGCTCTCGAACCCCATGCGGATCAGATAGATCCAGTAGCGCGGGTTGAAGCGCGGCTCGATGGCGTTGACCGTGCACGAGTTGGTGCAGGAGCCGCATTGCCAGCAGCGGTGGATGTTCTCGCCGCCAGGAAGCGCGGCAATCTCGGTTTCGAGTTCTTCGTTGTAATCCGTAACAACCCGCGCCTCGATGAAGGTCGACCAGTGGCCGGACACATCGACGCCATCGATCGTCAGCTTGTCGTGGGTCAGCAGGTTTTCCGGCCGGATCAGCGATTTTTCATGGATGGGCATGGTCGCCGTCCTTCAATTCAGACGCTCGATGTCGTCGACGGCTCGCGATGTCCCCTCGATGGTCTTGAAGCGCGAGCGGCCGGTTCTCCCCGACACCGAATCGAGCCCGAGGATGCGCCGGGAGTGCTCCAGCGGATCGGCCTCCGAGGCAAACTCGGTTTTCAGATAAGCGCCGCCCTGCGCATTGACGTAGTCCCCGTAGATCTGCGCCTGCAGCAGATCGACATACCAGAGCACGTCGCGGAAGACGCCGTTGTCGGTCAGGAACTGCGAGAGCTCCTCTCTCAGGACCAGGAACGTCTCGTGGCGATCGGGGATGTCGATCAGCATGTGATCGACGTTGTCGCCGTGCCAGATCTCTCGGATGACGCCGGTGTTGGCCTTCGTGTCCCACACCCAGCGATGCATGAGCGGGTAGTGCTCCGGGTAGACGTTGTGCAGGACCTCGGCGGCCAGGTCGCGAACGAAGCGGTATTCCTTGCCCGCCGGAAACGCCGCGCAGAACGCCTGCATTCTGGCATCGGCCGTGACCGTCTCATATGCGCGGTCGAGCAGCGCGGCGATCGCCGCACGCACCTGCGACCAACCCATGGCATCGATCGGCTTGGCAATGCGCCGGCGCACGGTCGCCATGGCAGCCGTCAGTTGCTCGAAGTCGGAGAGCTCGAGCCTGCCTGCCCGTCCATCCGCCATCGTCTTTTGAAAGACCGCGGACTTGAGCTTCACCGCTTCGGCGAATTTCTCGATCCCGCCAATGGTCTCCGCGGCCCTGATGAGCGCCTCCAGGGCGGAGCGCAGCTTGGGTCCGGAAAGCTCCAGAACCGGCCGGTCAGGGGTGGGCCTGGCACCTTGGAGCGGAACGATGCTTGCCATGGCTGACCGTGATCACTCCGCCGCCTGCAGGACGACCTGGCCCCGCGCTGCCGCCAGAGCCGACATGGCTGCCGCGTTCGCCTGCGCGATGGAGTCGTCGATGGTCTCAGGTCCGATCGCGGCCCCGGCAACGAATACGCCGGCGCGCGAGGTCGCCCCCATCACGCCATGGGCGTCCTTGCGCGCGATGTAGCCGTGGCGGTGCAGGTCCACGCCGAACACCGCCGAGATCGTCATGTTGTCGATGTTTGGGTCCATGCCGATGGCGTGCACCACCATATCGAAGGGGATGGTGATCGGCCGTTTCACCAGCGTGTCCTCGCCTTTGACGATCAGCTGCTTGCCGTCGCTGGTCACCTCGGCGATGCGCGACTTGATGTACTTGACCTTGAACTCCTCCTGGCTCCTCCAATAGTAGTCGCTCTCGTAGTGGCCGTAGGTGCGGATATCCATGTAGTAGATATAGACGTGGCAGTCGGGAAGCTCTTCGCGGATCTCCATCGCCACATTGGCGGAAACCGTGCAGCAGATCTTGGAGCACCACTCGCGCCCGATTTGCCGGTCGCGAGAGCCGACGCAAAGCAGGATGGCGACGCGCTTGGGCTTGCGCCCGTCCGAGGGGCAGCGCACGCCCTTGCCGCTGGAGATCATCTGCTCGACCTGGGTGATGGTGACGACGTCGGGGTAGGTGCCGAAGCCCCACTCCGGCTTGTTGACCGAGTCGAAGTGGGTGAACCCGGTCGTCAGGATCGTCGCGCTCGCTTCGATGGCCGTGCCGTCCGATAGCGTCGCGACGAAGGCGCCGGGCTGGCCCGAGAAGGCCTTGACGGTGACAGATTTGTTGATGGTGACGCCCGGATTCGCTTCGACCCGCGCTACCATGCCGCCGATCGCGTCCTTCGCCCACTGGCCCGAAGGCACCAGCTTGGCGTAGCCGGAGTGGATGGGAGCGCCGCCGAGCCGGTCGGTCTTCTCGACCAGCACCGCCTTCTGCCCGATGCTTGCCAGCGCATGCGCCGCCGCCAAGCCCGCCGGGCCGCCGCCAACGATGAGAATGGGCTTTGACATCGGAGCTGATCCTTCAGGAGCCTATGCGCGTGCCGAGACGGCCTCACGGGCCCAGGATATTTCCCGCCTCGCCGGGCGGTGGCGGGATGACCTCGCGCTTGATCGGCTTGAACCCCGGTCCGCCGGTGATCCTGAGACGCGGGTCGTAAAGCTGGTCCTGCTTGCCGGCCTCGACCTCCTTCAGATAGGCCTCGAACTCCACCTTCTTCGCCTGCCAGTCGATGCCGATCTTCTCCATCAGTTTCTCGACCGGGCTCGCGTGCCAGTGCGTCTGCACGATCTTGTAGGGATGCGCGCCGCA
>DATEVP010000242.1:0-4583 GCA_035258465.1 Hyphomicrobiaceae bacterium | reverse complement strand
GCGCTGAGCACGCCTCATGTATCCCCGATAGCTGCCGGAAACGTTGCGGCGCAGGCGTCGGCCGCCTGGGCCACCAAGCTAAGAGCCCCGCCACGTATTCCGTGAAGCGGGGCTCATCATCTTCCGACTTTTGCCCAGCTTGACCGGGCTGATGTACGAGGCGAGAGCCCCGTTGCATGTGCGAGTTCGATGTAGGTGAGGCTCGGCTGATCGGGATCAACTCGCTGGAACTCGACTGCCAAGCCGTGCCCCCGCTTTCTGGCGAGGGCTGAACCGGATAGGTGGTGTCATAGCGCCTCCGCGGCTGTTGCTCCTGGTGACACCCGTCTACCGAGGTCAACCGCCTGTGCGGTAGGAGCGGTACGCGCGACTTCCGCTCAACTCATTTCGGCGACGAACGTCATGGGCAACGTACACTAAATGGGTCCGCCAGCTTTGATCGAAGTCAAGCAGGCATCGGCGTAGGAACCTAGCCCAGCTGCTTTTCGTCCGGACGGGCATCCACCGAGAAGGTGCCCTGCTGGCCCTCCTTGACCTTGCCGACGTCGGCTTCGTCGACGTCCACCTGGACCTCCATCTGCGTGAGATCCTCAGCGATCGTGAAGAGAATGGGGGCCTGGAAAGAGGATGCGACGGTCTGGCCGGGATCGACGTTGCGCTTCAATCCACCCGAAGGCGCGGCGTGGAGCCTGCTGCGATTGATGCAGGTCAACACAAGCGACCATCGCCCTGGCAAGACTTGTATTGTGGCTTTCGGTTGGCCCGGACCTGATCGCGAAGCTCCGTTCGATCTCGATCCGAAGGCTCCACGCCTTGCGGCCCAATACGGAGCCACATCTGAATTGTCGGAGGGCTAGTTGCATGGAGGATGTGTTCAGGTTCGCCGATCAGCTTGGCCCTGAGAAGATCGTGCACATCCACGAGCCTCGCGCCGGTCTGAAGGCAATCGTCGTGGTTGATAATACGGCCGCCGGGCCCGCGATCGGCGGCACGCGCATGGCGGCAGATGTCAGCACCGAGGAATGCTTCAGGCTTGCTCGCGCCATGACCTTCAAGAACGCCGCTGCCGGCTTGGCCCATGGAGGCGCCAAGTCGGTGATCTTCGGCGATCCGTCGATGCCGCCGGCCGAGCGTGAGCGGCTCGTGCGGGCCTTCGCAGCGGCGATACGGAACCTGGAGGAGTACATTCCCGGGCCCGACATGGGCACGAACGAGACCGCCATGGCCTGGATCAAGGACGAGATCGGCCGCGCGGTCGGACTGCCGCGCGAGCTGGGTGGGATCCCGCTCGATGAAATCGGCGCAACCGGCTTCGGCCTGGCCGTCGCTGCCGAGGCCGCGCAGGAGCTCTCCAAGGTCAAGCTCGACGGCGCCACTGTCGTGGTGCAAGGCTTCGGCGCGGTCGGCCGGCACGCCGCGCGCTTTCTTGCGGGCAAGGGCGCCCGCCTGGTCGCCGCCTCCGACACCAAGGGCGCCGTCTGCGATCCGGATGGGCTGGACATCGACCGGCTGGAAGCGCTCAAGGCGGAAGGGAAGAGTGTGGCCGACCTGAAAGGTGCGAAACGGGTCAGAGCGGGCGACATGGTCGGCATCGCCTGCGACATTTGGATTCCCGCCGCCCGACCCGATGTGCTCCGCGAGAGCAACGTGGAGGCTCTGCAGGCCCGGCTGGTGCTGCAGGGCGCCAACATTCCCGCCACTCCCGGTGCCGAGCGGCGCATGCACGAGCGCGGCATCCTGTCGATCCCCGATTTCATTGCCAATGCCGGCGGCGTCATCGCCGCGTCAGTCGAATACCACGGCGGAACGGAAAGGGCGGCGTTCGACACCATTGCTGAGAAAGTCGCGGCCAACACTCGGGCAGTGCTCGGGATGTCGGCGGCACGGTGTATGCTCCCGCGCGAGGCGGCAGTCGAGCTTGCCCGCACGCGCGTGGAACGGGCGATGAGCGCCCGGCGCTACCAAGCCTGAGCATTGCGCGGTCTTCCTGCGCGAGAGAGCATGGTGGAAACCCGAATGTCAGACGCAACGCTTTCTGTGATCGCGCACTTCGATGTGCGTCGTCGCCGCGTCTTGGCAGCGGACGGAACCTTGGTCGGGCCGCGACCTGATGTAGCGGTCAACGCCTTGACGAGCCTCTATCGGGCCATGGTGCTCACGCGCACCTTCGACCTGAAGGCCGTCTCTCTGCAGCGCACGGGCCGCCTCGGCACCTATGCCGTGTCGCTCGGGCAGGAAGCCGTGTCCGCGGGTGTGGCCAGTGCCATGCAGCAGGAGGACGTCCTTCTTCCCTCCTACCGTGACAATGGCATGCTGCTCTGGCGCGGCGTGAAGATGGAGGAGATCCTGCTCTACTGGGGCGGTGACGAGCGCGGCAATCGCACGTCGGGCCCGGCGCACGACTTTCCATTCTGCGTGCCGGTCGGCTCGCAGGCCCCGCATGCCGCCGGCGTCGCTTATGCTCTCAAGTTCCGCAAGGAGCCGCGCGTCGCCGTGTGCCTGCTGGGCGATGGCGCCACGTCGAAAGGCGATGTCTACGAGGCGATGAATTTCGCCGGTGTGCACAAGCTGCCGCTCGTGTTCGTGGTCAACAACAATCAGTGGGCCATCTCGGTGCCGCTCAAGCTGCAGACCGCTTGCGCAACCTTGGCCCAGAAGGCCATCGCCGCGGGCTTCGAAGGCGAGCAGGTGGACGGCAACGATGTGATTGCCGTGCGCGCTGCCGCCGAGGAGGCGATCGCGGCCGCACGCGGCGGCAAGGGTCCCCGGCTGATCGAGGCCCTCACCTATCGGCTCGGAGATCACACCACGGCCGACGACGCGGCGCGCTATCGCCCGCCGGAGGAGGTGCAGGCGCACTGGAAGGAGGAGCCGATCGCCCGCCTGCGGGCCTATCTCGTCAGCCAGCAGGCGTGGAGCAAGGCCGAGGAGGAGCAGCTCGCCGCCGAATGCCAGAGCCAAGTCGAGGCAGCCGTCGAGCGCTATCTGGCCACGCCGGCCCGCGAGCCGGCGAGCATGTTCGATCACCTCTACGCCAGGCTGCCAGACGTCTACGCCGCCCAGCGAGACGAGATCGGAGGGGCCTCCCATGGCTGAGGTGACGCTGGTCGAAGCGGTCAACTTGGCGCTGGCGCGGGCCATGCAGGAGGACCCGAACGTGATCGTGCTCGGCGAGGACGTCGGTATCAACGGCGGCGTGTTTCGCGCCACCGTCGGCCTGCAGAAACGCTTCGGGCCGGAGCGCGTGCTCGATACGCCGCTCGCCGAGCTCCTGATCAGCGGCCTGTGCGTCGGCATGGCTGCGCAGGGTCTCAAGCCGGTCGGCGAGATCCAGTTCATGGGCTTCATCTACCCCTGCATCGACCAGCTGGTGAACCACGCCTCTCGCCTGCGCAACCGCACGCAGGGGCGGCTCAGCTGCCCCATGGTGCTGCGTGCGCCGTGCGGCGCCGGCATCCGCGCTCCCGAGCATCATTCGGAGCACACGGAGGCCATGCTTGCCCACATCCCCGGTCTGCGCGTGGTCATCCCGTCCTCGCCGGAGCGCGCCTACGGACTGCTGCTTGCAGCCATCCGCGATCCCGATCCGGTGGTGTTCCTCGAGCCGACGCGGCTCTACCGGTCGGCTAAGGCCGAGGTCGAGGACAACGGCGAGGCCTTGCCGCTCGACGTCGCCTTCGTCTTGCGGGAGGGAAAGGATGTGACGATCGTGAGCTGGGGCGCGATCCTGAAGGAGACGCTGGCGGCCGCCGATGCGCTAGCCGGCGACGGCATCAGCGCGGAGGTGATCGACCTTGCCACCCTCAAGCCGTACGACGAGAAGACAATCCTTGCATCGGTGGCGAAAACCGGCCGTTGCGTGATCGTGCACGAGGCGGTGCGCACCGGCGGCTTCGGTGGCGAGATTGCCGCCCTGATCGCTGAGCGTGCCCTCGCCTCTCTGCTGGCGCCTATAGCCCGCGTCACCGGCTATGACACGGTCATTCCTCTGCCGCGGCTGGAGCAGCACTACATGCCTTCGGTTGGCCGCATCGCGGCGGCCGCACGGCGGGTCTGCCAGTTCGCCTGAACCGCATCGGAGGATGCCATGCGCCAGTTCCTGCTGCCGGACCTCGGCGAGGGCCTCGAGGAGGCCGAGATCGTCGCCTGGCACGTGACCGAGGGCGATCACGTGGTGGCCGACCAGCCGCTGGTGTCGGTCGAAACCGACAAGGCCGTCGTGGAGGTGCCATCGCCACAGAGCGGCCGCATCGCCCGCCTGTTCGGCGCCAAGGGAGATGTGATGAAGGTGGGCGCGCCCCTCGTCGAGTTTGCCGAGGGCCCCGCAGCCGATACCGGTACGGTCGTGGGCGAACTCGCCCGCGAGGAGCGCAAACCCCCGGCGCCAGCGGCCGATGGCGAGCCGGGGCGGGCGAGGCCGGTGCAGGTGCTGCCCGCCGTCCGCGCGCTGGCGCGCAAGCTCGATGTCGATCTCAATCTGGTGCACGCCAGCGGCCCCAACGGCACGATCACGCGCGCGGATGTCGAGCGCGCCGCCAAGAGCCTGACCGATGCCTGGCCGGCCGAGAGGCTCACAGGCATGC
>DATEVP010000241.1:0-3414 GCA_035258465.1 Hyphomicrobiaceae bacterium | reverse complement strand
AGCAGCAGGCCGGTCTCGATCGCCGCCGGCCAGCCCACGCGGAAAAGCCGCGCAAGCCCGGTAATCAGCGTGGCCTTGATGGCGATCAGGCCGACGACCGAGGCCAGCAACCACACCGGCTCGCGCGCCACCTCGCGCAGGTCGACGCCCATGCCGACGGTGAAGAAGAAGATGCCGAGCAGCAGGCCCTTGAAGGGCTCGATCGTCGTCTCGATGGCCTTGCGGAACTCGGTCTCGGCCAGCAGCAGGCCGGCGATGAAGGCGCCGAGCGCCATGGAAAGCCCGGCGACACCTGCGAGCACGGCGGTGCCGACAACGACGAACAGCGTCGCCGCCACGAACAGCTCCACCGCATCTGCGGCGGCAACGAGCCGGAACAGCGGCCGCAGGAGCAGGCGGCCGATACCGACGATCAGCCCTATGGCAACGGCGGCCTGCAGCAGCGCCAGACCCACGCCCGTGACGAGCGAGCCGCCCTGACTGGCACCCAGGATGCTGACCAGCAGGAGAATGGGCACCACGGCCAAGTCCTGAAACAGGAGAATGGAAAAGCTCGTCCGGCCGGCCGTGGTCGTCAGGCGGCGCTGGTGGGACAGCACCTCGATGACGATGGCGGTCGACGACAGCGCCAGGCACAGGCCGATGATGATGGAGGCTTCCGGCCCGTTGCCGAATAGCGCGGCGATGGCACCTATGACAATGGCGGAAAGGGTGACCTGGAGGCTGCCGAGCCCGAACACCAGGCGGCGCATGGTGAGCAGCCGCTCGTAGGACAGCTCCATGCCGATCAGGAACATCAGGAAGACCACGCCGAGCTCGGCGATCTCGGCCACGTTCTTGGCGTCGATCACGGTAACCCAGTGCAGGAACGGCACCTGGGACTTGAACGAGCCGAGGCCGAGCGGGCCCAGGATCACGCCGGCCGCCAGGTATCCCAGCACCGGGCTCACCCGCCAGCGCCGGACAATCGGCACGACGATCCCGGCCGTGCCGAGCACGACGAGCGCGTCGGAATAGGCGTCGAGGTTGAGCGCCGGCCCGGCCATGGGTCCCTCTTGCGTCGCGGCCTGTCGGTGCGCGACGGCAACGCCCATAATGCATGGATTGGCGAGGCGGGGTAGGGCTCGTTCAGTAGGACTTCGGCAGCCCCAGCGCGCGCTCGGCTATGTTGCAGAGGATGAGCTCGCGCGAGACCGGCGCGATGCGGGCGATCATGATCTCGCGCAGCAGCCGCTCGACGTGGAATTCCTTGGCGTAGCCCATGCCGCCGTGGGTCAGCACCGCCGTCTCGCAGGCTTCGAAGCCGGCCTCGGCGCCCAGATATTTCGCGGCATTGGCTTCGATGCCGCAAGGCTGGCCCGCATCGTAGAGCCTCGCCGCCTTCAGCATCATGAGGTTGGCCGCCTCCAGCGCCATCCAGCTCTTGGCAAGGGGATGCTGGATCGCCTGGTTCTTGCCGATCGGCCGGCCGAAGACGACGCGCTCCTTGGCATAGCGCGCCGCGCGCGCCAGCGCCGCCCGGCCGACGCCGACCGCCTCCGCCGCCACCAGGATGCGCTCTGGGTTCATGCCGTGCAGGATGTATTCGAACCCCCGCCCCTCCTCGCCGATGCGATCTTCCAGCGGCACCGGCAGGCCGTCGAAGAAAAGCTGGTTGGAGTCGACCGCCTTGCGCCCCATTTTGTCGATGACCCGCGCTTCCACGTGCGCGCGGTCCAGCGTGGTATAGAACAGGGAGAGGCCGCCGGTCGGCTTCGCAACCTCCTCGCGCGGCGTGGTGCGGGCGAGCAGCAGCACGCGGTCGGCGACCTGGGCGGTGGAGGTCCAGATCTTCTGCCCGTGCACGGCGTAGCGGTTTCCTTCGCGCACCGCCTTGGTCTTGATGCGCCCCGTTTCGAGCCCAGCGTCCGGCTCGGTAACGGCAAAGCAGGCCTTCTCCTTGCCTGCGATCAACGGCGGCAGGAAGCGCTGCTTCTGCTCTTCGGTGCCGAATACCACGACCGGGTTCAATCCGAAGATATTCATGTGCACGGCGGAGGCGCCGGAGAACGCGGCCCCCGACTCCGCGATCGCCTGCATCATGATGGCGGCTTCCGTGATGCCGAGGCCGGAGCCGCCGTAGGCTTCCGGCATGGCGATGCCGAGCCAGCCGCCATCGGCGATGGCGCGATGGAAATCGTGCGGGAAGCCGCCGTCGCGATCCTTGGCCAGCCAGTAGCCGTCGCCGAAACGGGCGCAGATCTTGAGGACGCCTTCGCGGATCTCGGCTTGCGCGGGGGTGAGCGACAGATCCATGCGTTTGCTCCGGCCGAAGAGGCGGTGTCAGACCCTGCGGGTCTGACACCCTATGGGACCCTATTAGCGAGGCTCGCGCAATGGTTGACCGGGCGGGTCACGCACCCACTCAGCCACGTGATCGGCCGGGCTCCTCTTCCTCTTGCGCGCGTGCCGCGGCGTCCGGATTGTGAGCGATCACCCTCAGATAGGCCGAGATCGCCCGATCCGGCTTGCGACGTCCCTGCTCCCAGTTCTGCAGCGCATCGAGATCGAACCCGAACCGCAGGGCGAATTGCTCCTGGGTGAGCCCCAGCTCGGCGCGCATGCGAGGCAAGATCTCGCTCACGGCCATCGCATGTGCCAGGCGCACAGCACGAATGCCCTTCGATTCGAGCTCGCGGATGACGCCTCCAGCGTTTTCCACCTTGGGAAGGTGCACGCGCGCTTCACCGGTCTCGATTGCGGCTTCGATAGTCCGCTTGGCGCGCAACATCGACAGGCCATGCTTGGCGAGAACGCGCGTCGCCGAGATGGCGTCGATCCTAGCCCGAGCCGGGCGCAACACGAACGCGACGGGCGAACCTGATCGGTTGCGGTCGACGTCCCGGACGGGCCCCAGTCGTGCGAACCGCGCCTTCAACGATGATCTCCTCATAGCCCATGCGCTCCATCACGACATTGGCAATCAGCTATTATATACGCCAATGGCGGACAGATTGCAACGCGGTGCCATCCGCAACCGTACATCGAGGGCGAAGAGACATGGTCAGACCAGGCGGGTCTGATGCCTACACGGCTGCTCCGACAGCACCAGCTCCCATGAGCTCGGCGATCTCGGCTCCTGTGAAGCCCCAATCGCCCAGCACCGCCTCGCTGTCGGCGCCGCGCGGCCGGGGTGGCGAGCCCATCTCGACCTTGGTGCGGCTGAAGCGCGGCGCGGGCCCTGGCTGCAGCACGCCGTCCCGTTTCAGGAAGGTGGAGCGGGCGATGTTGTGCGGGTGCTTGTCGACCTCGCCCAGCGCCAGCACGGGCGCCACGCAGGCATCGCTGCCCTCGAAGATGCGCTCCCATTCGGCGCGCGTGCGCGTGGCGATCGCCTCGCTGATGTGCCTTTTCAGCTCCGGCCAACGCTTGCGA
>DATEVP010000240.1:0-11190 GCA_035258465.1 Hyphomicrobiaceae bacterium | reverse complement strand
CCGCAACTGTGTGGAATCGCCGGCTCACCTGCGAGCGACGGGCCGAGGCGTGGCCGCCGGCCGGCCCTTTCGATCTTGCGGTGCTGAGGCTGCCGAAGGCCAAGGACGAGCAGGAGATGGCAACGCACGCCTGCCTCGGCGTGCTGGCGCCCGATGGCCGCCTGATCCTCTACGGCGGCAACGACGAAGGCATCCGCTCCGCCGCCGCCATGCTGGCGCAGCTCAGCGGCCCTGTGGAGACGCTGGCGACGCGCGGCCATGGCCGCGTGGTGGCGGCCCGGCGGCCGTCCGACGCCACAAGGTTGCGCGGCTCGCTGGCGGCCTGGCGCCGGACCGTGCCGCTCGCCATCGGCGGCCTCACCCGGGACTGGGTGACGTATCCCGGCATCTTCGCCGCCGACCGCATCGATGAGGGCACCGCCCTGCTGTTGAGCGCGCTGCCGGCATTGCCCCCGCGTGCCAACGTGCTCGACTTCGGCTGCGGTTCGGGGGTGATTGGAGCCGCGGTGCGCGCCACGAACCCGGGCGTCGCGCTCGCCCTCCTGGACAACGACGCGGTGGCGCTGGCCGCCGCTGGAGAGAACGTGTCAGGCGCGCGGCTGATCCTCGGCGACCGGTTCGGCGATGCCGGTGAGACCGCCTACGACGCCATCCTGTCCAACCCGCCGCTGCATCGCGGCATCGCCGAGGACCATGCGCAGCTCGAGCAGCTCGTCACCCGCGCGCCGGAGCATCTCGGAGCCGGCGGGCTCTTGCAGGTGGTGGTGCAGCGCCGCGTGCCCCTCGACCGGCTGCTCTCAGCGCAGTTCGACCAGGTGCGGATCGTGGCGGAGAACGGCCGCTATCGCGTGTGGCGAGGCGAGCGAACTTCCTAACCGCGCACCAGCTGTGCGGCGAGAAGCAGCGCAGCGCCCCCGGCTACGCCGACCGCAAGGCTGCGCCTCAAGCCGAAATAGAGCGCGATGCCGCCGGCAAAGGCCCCGAGCCGCACGGCCATGGGTACGCTGGCGAGAGCGCCCGCGGGAAAGATCACCATGCGCGCAACCAGGCCCGCCACCAGCGCGGTTGCCACCGCGCGCACCCACTGGAAAGGCGCGCCCGCGAGATCGAGCCTGGCGCCGACAGCCATGCCGAGCCAGCGCCACAGCTCGGTCGCCAGATAGCCCGCGACGAACAACGCGAGATAGCCGCCAAAGCCGTCCTGCAGGGTGCTCATGCCCATTCTTTCATTCGTGCCACGGCCGACGCGAGGGGCGCGCGCCGCGGCCCCATAGGAAGGCCAGCGTGCCGGCGATGAGGCCGGTGGCCAGCAAGTCGAGCCCCGGCAGCAGCAGGAAAAACAGCGGGCCGAGACTGCAGCCGAGCAGGATGGCGGAGAAGTCGGTCGCCGAGCGCGACGTCGCCAGCAGCGACAGGATGAAATAGAGGGGCGTGAGGAACAGCAACGCCCCCGTCACGACGGCCGGCAGGCCCACTGCCAGCGCGTAGCCGGTGGCCGTGCCGAGCACCATCGCCGCGGAGATGGCAACGCCGATGCCGAGGTAGTGCGGGAGCCGCAGCCCGGGCGCCAGGCCCGGCAGGCGGCGGTTGCCTTCGATCCAGGTGGTGATGGCAATGAAATGGGCGGCGCAAAGCTCGAGCACGCGCCGCGGCCTCTCCCCTCTCACCAGAGGAATCAGCGTGGCAGTCATCGGCAGCAGCCGCATCGCCGCCAGCGTCACCGCCAGCGCCGCGGCCGCGAGCGTCTCGTTGCGCGCCAGCTGATCGACCAGGATGACCTGGTTCGGCAGGGCATTCATGGTTGCAGCCAGGAAGATCGCCTGCGCCAGCGTAAAGCCGCCATCGCGCGCCAGCGCACCGAAGCCGAGGGCAGTGGAGAACAGGACCGCCGCCGGCACGGAGAAGAAGAGCAACAGTCCACGCGCGAAGGCGATACGAGGGGAGGCTATCGCTCGCGGAACCGGCGATCCTTCGGCCGCCCGCCACTTGCCGTCATCGGCCATTCCTGGCCCTCATGAGTGAGATGAACAACTACGTGCGTCGCTTCAGCCCATAGCCCAAGCCGAACCACAGAGCCAGCTTGCCGGCTTGGGGAAAGCTTGGGCAGTTCTTGTTATTTATATCTCTTTGTGCTATAGCACTTGGCGATAGGAAATGGCATGCGCGTTTTCGCGATGAAAAGCTTTCGCCGATTCCAGCGGAAGGAGGGCTTGGCAGATGGCGCGCTGCTAGACACCATCCAGCGAGCTGAACGAGGACTGATCGATGCACCCTTGGGCGGCGGTCTCATCAAACAGCGTGCTGCGCGGCGGGGTCAGGGCCGCTCCGGCGGATATCGCGTCATCGCCGATATCGGGCGGGCGCCCGGGCCGTCTTCCTGTACGGCTTTGCGAAGAACGAGAAGGACGATATTGCAACCGACGAATTGGCCGCCTTGCGGCAGATCGCTGACGATCTTCTGCACGCGGGTGATGACGAGCTAGAGCAGATGGTTGCAGACGACCGACTGACGGAGCTGAGCAGTGACGAAGAAAATCAAGGTTAGGCCCAAGGCTCCGCGCCGATTGCGGAGCGAGATCATTGAGATGGCAGGCGATCTCAACGCCGTCGGCATCATGAGCGACGACAGCTTTGAAAAGATCACCATGCGCATGCTCGACAAGGACAAGCTGCCCAAAGTGGCTTGCCTCTCCGGCGCGGAAATTCGCCAGGTGCGCGAGCGAGCCGGTCTGAGCCAGGCTGTGTTTGCCCGCTATCTCAACCTGACCGCGAGCTACGTCAGCCAACTCGAACGCGGCGACAAGCGCCCAAGCGGGGCCACCGCCAAGCTTCTCGACGTGGTCCGCCGCAAGGGCATCGAAACAATTCTGTAGTCGTTCACTACTAGAATTCGGCCACGGCGCCACTCGTCCTCGCGGCGGTGCGCGCTCGGCACCAACCTGGGCAACCGCATTGCAAGCGGGCCGAGGAGGTCACATGAGCAAGGCACCAAAGAGGCTTCGCAAGTTCATCCCGGTCGAAGAGGCCATTGCCCGCTGGCGCAAGCATCCCGAGTACGTCAAGGCGTACGATGCACTCGAGGACGAATTCGCGCTTGTCACCGAGATCATCAAGGCGCGCGCAGCAGCGGGCCTTACTCAGGAAGAGCTCGCCAAGCGCATGAACACGACACAAGGGGCGATCGCCCGCCTGGAGAGCGGCACGACACTGCCGTCCACACGAACCTTGAAGCGGTTCGCCAAGGCAACCGGCCACAAGCTCAAGATCAGCTTCGAGCCGACCAACGCACGATAGATCCGGAGCTTCCGAGCGGCCCCTACTCGTCCTTGCGGCGGGGAACGCTCGGCACGGCGCCGGTGCCCTTGAGCTTGTCCTTGCGCTCCTTGGGTCCGGGCAGGGCCTTGCGCGAGGCGGCCTCGACCAGCGCCGGCCCGTCCTCCTCGTCCTCGCCGGTCTCGTCCTCGTCCCCGTCCTTGGCCTTGGACTTCGGCTTGGGCTCGGCGGGGATGTACTCGAAGGCGAGCTTCTTCTCTTCTCCTTCGCCGGCCACCAGCACGCGCACCGTGCCGCCGTGCTCGAGCCTGCCGAACAGCAGCTCGTCGGCCAGCGGCTTCTTGATGTGCTCCTGGATGACGCGCGCCAGCGGCCTGGCGCCGAACTTCTCGTCATAGCCGGTCTCCGCCAGCCACTTGGCGGCATCCTCGGAGAGCTCGATCGTCACGCCGCGATCCGCGAGCTGCGCCTCCAGCTGGAACACGAACTTCTCGACCACCTTCATGATGATCTCGGGCGGCAGGCCGGAGAAGGTGATGGTGGCGTCGAGCCGATTGCGGAATTCGGGCGTGAACATGCGGTTGATGGCTTCCGTGTCGTCGCCCTCGCGCTTCGACCGGCCGAAGCCCATGGGCGCGCGCGCGAGGTCGGAGGCCCCCGCATTGGTCGTCATGATCAGGATGACGTTGCGGAAGTCCACCTGCTTGCCGTTGTGGTCGGTGAGCTTGCCGTGGTCCATCACCTGCAGGAGGATATTGAACAGGTCGGGATGCGCCTTCTCGATCTCGTCGAGCAGCAGCACCGAGTGCGGGTGCTGGTCGATGCCGTCGGTGAGGAGCCCGCCCTGGTCGAAGCCGACGTAGCCCGGCGGGGCGCCGATCAGGCGCGAGACCGTATGCTTCTCCATGTACTCCGACATGTCGAAGCGCAGCAGCTCCACGCCCATGAGGGCGGCCAGCTGCTTGGCGACCTCCGTCTTGCCGACGCCGGTGGGGCCTGAGAACAGATAGCAGCCGATCGGTTTTTCCGGCTCGCGCAGGCCCGCGCGCGACAGCTTGATGGCGCTGGCCAGCGCCTCGATCGCCTTTTCCTGCCCGAACACCAGGCGCTTGAGGTCCTTGTCGATGTTGATCAGCACCTCGGCGTCCGACTTGGAGATGGTCTTGGGCGGGATGCGCGCCATGGTGGCGACGGTGACCTCCACCTCCTTCACCCCGATCTTCTTCTTGCGCTTGGCCTCGGGCACCAGCATCTGCGAGGCGCCGGTCTCGTCGATGACGTCGATGGCCTTGTCGGGCAGCTTGCGATCGTGGATGTACTTGGCGGACAGCTCCACCGCCGCCTTGATGGCCTCGCCCGTGTATTTGAGCTTGTGATACTCCTCGAAATAGGGCTTCAGGCCTTTGAGGATCTCGATGGAATCCTCCACCGTCGGCTCCTTGATGTCGATCTTCTGGAAGCGGCGAACGAGCGCGCGGTCCTTCTCGAAGTGCTGCCGGTATTCCTTGTAGGTGGTCGAGCCGATGCAGCGCACGGTGCCCGACTGCAGCGCGGGCTTCAGGAGGTTGGAAGCATCCATGGCCCCGCCCGAGGTGGCGCCGGCGCCGATCACGGTGTGGATCTCGTCGATGAAGAGGATGGCGCCTGGATAGTTCTCGATCTCCTTCATCACGGCCTTGAGCCGCTCCTCGAAGTCGCCGCGATAGCGCGTGCCGGCGAGGAGGGCGCCCATGTCGAGGGCGAAGATGGTGGCATCCTTCAGCACCTCAGGCACCTCGCCCTGCACGATCCTGCGCGCTAGCCCCTCGGCGATGGCCGTCTTGCCGACGCCCGGTTCGCCCACGAACAGCGGGTTGTTCTTCTGGCGGCGGCACAGCACCTGGATGGTGCGCAGGACTTCCGCCTCGCGTCCGATCAGCGGATCGATGCGGCCGTTCTTGGCCTTCTTGTTGAGATTGATGCAGTAGGTGTTGAGCGCGTCCTGCTGCTGCTTCTTGTCGTCGCCCTTGTCGGCGGCCTGATCCTCGTCGACGCCGCGCACGTGCTTGGGCTCGGACATGCCCGGACGCTTGGCGATGCCGTGGCTGATGTACTGGACGGCGTCGAAGCGCGTCATCTCCTGCTCTTGCAGGAAGAACGCGGCATGGCTCTCACGCTCGGCGAAGATGGCAACGAGCACGTTGGCACCCGTCACCTCCTCCCGGCCGGAGGACTGCACGTGGACGACGGCGCGGTGAATCACGCGCTGGAAGCCGGTAGTCGGCTGGGCCTCGTTGGCGCCCTTGACGTAGAGCGCGGTGAGCTCGCCATCGAGATATTCGGTGATGCGGGTTCTGAGGCCCTCGACGTCGACCGAGCAGGCCTTCATCACGGCCGACGCATCGCGGTCGTCGAGCAGCGACAGCAGCAGGTGCTCCAGGGTCGCGTACTCGTGGTGACGCTCGTTGGCGTATTCGAGAGCGCGATGCAGGGCGGTTTCGAGGCTTTGGGAGAATGCTGGCACGGCCTGTCCGTCACTCCTTTTCCATGGTGCACTGCAGAGGATGTTGGTTTTGGCGGGAGAAGTCCATGACCTGGGCCACCTTGGTCTCCGCCACCTCGTAGGTATAGACGCCGCAGATGCCGACGCCCTTTTGATGTACGTGCAGCATGATGCGGGTGGCCTCTTCCCGGCCCTTGTTGAAGAACCTCTCCAGCACGTGCACGACGAACTCCATGGGCGTGTAGTCGTCGTTCAAAAGCAGCACCTTGTAGAGACTGGGCTTCTTGGTCTTGGGCCTCGTCTTGGTGATGAGCCCCGTCTTGCCCTCGTCGTCGCCACGTGAGCCGTTCCTACCGGCCATCCGTCTCAATCCCTGTGTGCGTCGGCTAGTTCCGCAAGATTTGCGCCGGGCCCTCCCTCTCGCAAATCACTTGCCATTGTAGCGATAGCTGGGCGCACACGGCAAACTCCACAAGAGGAGAGCCCAGAGTGCCCTTCAACGGGGTAATTGCGACGAAAAGAGGCCCCGCGCGGGTCGCGCGGGGCCTCGTCATTCGCGGCGCGTCCCTTGCGGGCGCGCGTTCCGGCGGTCCTGCTCGCGTCAGCGCGCGTTCTGCAGCGCCTTCTCGACGGGCTTGTAAGCCTCCTTGGCGAGCTCGGCATACATGCCGCCGAGCTTCGACAGCTGATGCATGTAGCCGTCGTAGGCGCGCTTGGCAAAGCCCGACTGGATCTCGACGGCCTGCTCGACCGACTTGGCCGAGAGCAGCTTCTCGAAGGTGGCCGTGCTCTCCTCGAACGACCGCTTGGTGTAGTCGGTCATCTCGGCGGCAATGGCCTGCCAGCCCTTGTTCCACTCGCCGAACACCTTCATGGCGGCATCCACGTTGTGCTGGCCGAGCTTCTGGAAGTCCTCGAGGTTCTTCATCTGGATCATGATCTTTCCTGTCGTGAGGGGATTTGCGGGGTTTGGGAGACTTAGGTACTTACGGGGTCTTGCTGGATTCGCGTGACCTGAGCATGAAAGCGCTACCGAGTGGCCGGTACCGCCCAATATATGCACCGCACAAAAACAGTCAAGAAAATTGCTGCAGTGCAATATGCGACATTTTGGTAGGCCGCTTGCCCAGTCGCTGACCAGCAACCTTTAACCGAGCTCTCAGGGTCGTCGATTAAGCTGGCAAGGAAACAGGAGATGCACCTTGGCGGTGCGTCGGCGCCTCAAAGACGCCCCAAAACGGTGTTGCCCATGGCGACGGGCACGTTGAGCGGGCGCGGGCGCACGGCGGGGCGTTGGACGCAGAGGGAATGGTCCTTCAATTTCAATTGCATAGGCCGCGGCTTGGGCGTGGGCTGGCGGCACTGGCGGGCCTTTTCGCGCTTGCCCTGACGGTGGCGGCTACCGGCGCCCGTGCCGAGAGCAAGAGCGCGGTCCTCGTTCTCGACGCCAACACCGGCCGCGTCCTGCATGAGAGCGCGGCCGATGAGCCTCGCCATCCGGCGTCGCTGGCCAAGATGATGAGCCTCTACATCGTCTTCGAGCTGATGGAGCAAGGCCGCCTCAAGCCCGACACCAAGATCAAGATGTCGGCCAATGCCGTGGCGGCGGCGCCCTCCAAGCTCGATCTCGACGAGGGGGAGGAGATCGCGCTTGCCGACGCCATCAAGGTGCTGATCACCAAGAGCGCCAATGACCTCGCTGTGGCAGTGGCCGAGCACATCGCCGGGAGCGAGGAGAAGTTCGCGAGATTGATGACGCAGAAGGCGCGGCAGCTCGGCATGCCAGCCACGACCTTCCGCAACGCTTCGGGCCTGCCCGACGACGAGCAGCTCACCACCGCCCGCGACATGGTGACACTGGCGCTACGCCTGCAGGACGACTTCCCCAAGCTCTACCCGCTGTTTGCCACGCGCACGTTCACCTACAAGGACGAGACGTTCCGCAATCACAACACGCTGCTCTTTCATTATCCGGGCACGGACGGCCTGAAGACCGGCTACACCCGCGCCTCCGGATTCAATGTGGCAGCCTCCGTCAGGCGCGGCGGCAAGCACGTCATCGGCGTGGTGTTCGGCGGGGCCACGGCCGCCACCCGCAACGCCGCCATGCGCACGTTTCTCAACATGGGGCTGGCAAAGGCTTCAACGGAGAAGACGCGCAAACCCGCACCAGCCGGTCCTCTCATCGCGCGTGCCAAGCGGCCGCCCGAGCCCAAGATCGCCGCCGCGCCGACCCCGCAGCGGGTCCAGCGCCCGGCGCCGAAGCCGGCCGCCGCGGCCGCAACACCGCCGGCCCCGGATCGGACCGCGAGCGAGCCGGCGCCAGCGTCGGGGTCGCCGCCGGCGGTGTCGATGGCCCGCGTGCGCCAGGTTCTGGTCGCGCCGGCCGCCGCCGCTGAATCTGCCGGCGCTCCCCGGCCGCCCTCCATCGAGGCCCTGCTCGACGAGCCGGCCATGGTCCGCGACAATGCCATCGAGCCGGTGCCGCCGCCGCAACAGCCGCGCTGGGTGACCGCCAGCGCCGGCGGCGCACGCATGCCCGCCTCGGCACCGTCCTCCGACAAGGCGGCACCCGGCCTCGACTCCGCCGATGCGCGCGGGTCGCCGCCATCGACGCTCGACGACCAGGCCGCCAGCCTCGCCCGGACGCCTGCGCCGGTCGCGGCGCCGCCGGCGAAGACGGCCCGCGCCCCGGCACTGCAGCCCGCGTCGCCCGCCGTCGCCGGCGGCTTCCAGATTCAGATCGGCGCCTACCAGACCGAGACCGAAGCGCAACGCCAGCTCGCTCTCGCACGCGAGCGCGCGCCGAACCTTGTCGGCGGGCGCACGGCCCTTACGCAGCAGGTGAAGCAGGGCGATAAGCTCTTTTACCGCGCCCGCTATGCGGGCTTCGATGCGCAGCCGGCCGCCGCGCAGGCGTGCGCCGAGCTCAAGCGGCTGAAGATCGACTGCATCGTGCTCAAGGCCGAGTGATTGGGCGGTCATTGACCCGGCCTACTTCAAGAGCACGTCCTTGGCCTCGTTGAGCTTGGCGGCGAGGAAGGTCGACCCACCATGATCGGGGTGCACCTTCATCATCAGCTCCCGGTGGGCACGACGGATGTCGTCCTCGCCGGCGCCGGCCTCGAGGCCCAGGATGTCGAGCGCCTGCTCCCTGGTCATCTTGCCTGACGAGGCCGCCCCCTCGCCGCCGTCCGCGCGGGAAAGATCCTCGCGCCAGGAGGGATGCACGCGGTCGAGATAGGCCTCGAGGATCAGCGCCGACTGCGGATCGGCGAAGCGGCAGTCCTGCCAGAGCTGGGCCATCTCGATGGGTGCCAGGCTTTCCAGCTCCCGTCCCGCGAACCTCCCCTTCCGCACCTGGCCGCTGATGGCCCCTGTGTCGTGTTCGAGCTCGACCTCGAGGTGCTCGGTCTCCACGCGCGAGGTCTGCCCCGCCGACTTCTGGGCTCCGCCGGGAAAGCCGCCCCAGGGAAAGCCACCCGCGCCCCACAGCAGCCAAGAGCCCAGCGCCGCCAGCGACATGGCGTAGCCGACGAGACCGCGGAAAACGAGAAATCCGGCACCGGCGAGCGCGGCGACGCCGACCCCGATGCGCAGCTGGCGGACCAGCACCTGCGGGTTGGTCATCGTGTAGGCACGCGCCGCGATGAGAAACAGCACCAGCGCCGCCAGTCCGAGCAGCAGGAACTGCATGGGATGCGCGCCGCCTCCCTATTTGAGCTGCTGCAGAAGCGCGCGCACTCCGCGGCCCGACAGCGCTTCCAGCGCCTTGCGCCCGCCGGCCGCGTAAACCGCAACGGCGGACAGAAGCTCCTTGAGCTGGGCGGCGGAGCCCGCGTCGAACCGGCAGTAGGCGCCCTTGGTCAGCCGCGCGATCTCGCGGAAGGCCTTCTCGGCGCGCGCATCGACCCCTTCCTGGAACAGAAACACCGGCGCGCCGAGCAGGGCGAGCTCGCCCGCGCGCCCGCACAGATCGTCGATGTCCTCTTCCATGCAGTCGCCGACGTAGACCAGCGCATTGACGGGCTTCTTGCCCGACTCGGCTCGGGCGTGGCTCAGCACCTTGCCGATCTGCGTAAAGCCGCCCGCGCAGTGGACGCGCGTCATCAGCGCCGCAAGGGCCTCCGGGTCCGACACCCACCGGCTGGCGCGGCACTCGGCCGTGCCGCGGAAGTAGACGAGTTGCACATCGAGCCCACCTACGGCCTTCACCGCGTGGAACATGTCGGCCTGCAGGGCGAGAGCCATGTCCCAGGTGGGCTGGCGGCTCATGGTGGCATCCATGGCGAAGATGAGCCGGCCGCGACTCGTGCCCGTTTGCGGGGTGAGCGACTTCATGCGGCGCACGAAGTCGGCGACATCGGCGTCCGAGGTGGCCTGCGCCGGCGGTTTCTGCCGCGCCTGAGCAGGGACATGGCCGGGCGCCGCGGCGGGCGTCTCGGCGGCGTTCGTGCCGGTCTTGGTTGTCGATTTGCGGTCGGTCGTCATGTCGCGCCCCGGACGGTCATGCGTCCGATGGTATCTATTTCCGATAAACATGGCGTTTCGCGAGCGGCGCGACAATGCTGGGGGTCGTCTGGGCCCTAATCCTCGGCAGGCCGGTCGAAACCCTGGTAAATCGGTCCCCCAGCCTGCCCCCATAATCCCACCGATGAACCTCCTGCTCCTCGCCCTGGTCCCCGCCTGCTTCGCCCTCAACCCGGTGACGGGGCGGGCGCTGGCCGACGAATTCGGGCCGGCGAGCCTTGCCCTGGTGCGCTGGTCGCTGTCGGGCCTGGTCATCGCCGCCGTCGCCCTGATGCGCTGGAGGAGCGAGCGCTGGCGGGCAAGCCCGCGGCACCTCTTGCGCGTGGGCGTGCTGGGTGCGCTCGCCATGGGCTTTTGCGCCTACGCCGCCTACGTGGCGGCCCGCACGACCGAGGCGACCAACATCGGCCTGATCTACGGCTGCGCGTCCGCCTTCGTCGCCGCCTGGGAGATCGCGGCCGGCCGGCAGCGGCCGGCGTGGCGGCTCCTCCTCGGCATTGCCGCGTGCCTCGCCGGCGTGGTGCTGATCCTCACCAAGGGCCGCCCGGACGTCGTGCGCGATCTCACCTTCACGCCGGGCGACCTCTGGGCCGCGGCCGGCATGCTGGTGTTCGTTGGCTACACGGTGGCCATGCGCCGGGTGCCGGCCGCGCTGACGGCCATGCCGCAGTTCGCCGTCATGTGCGCCGGCGCCACGTTGGCGCTGCTGCCGCTCGCGCTCGTCGAGGTGGCCGTAGGCGGCGTGCCGGCAATCGATGAGGGCACGCTCGTGTGGCTCGCCGTGGTGGTGCTTGCCACCGGGATTGGCGCGTTCCTGGGCTACAACATCTCGCTTGCGCGCAACGGACCGGTGCTGACCTCGGCGTCGCTGACGCTCACGCCGGCCTTCGCCGCGGCCCAAGCCA
>DATEVP010000239.1:0-5264 GCA_035258465.1 Hyphomicrobiaceae bacterium | reverse complement strand
CCCCGCCAGCCCGATGACCGCGCGGCGCAGGAAAGCTATCCGAGCGGGCCCAACGGGGCCGCGCCACATGCAGACGTCCAGCAGGTACAGGAGGGCGAGCCGCAAACCTGGCCGGAACAGCATGCCGCCGCCGAAGCATCGCGGGTCGTGGAGAACGAAACCGCCGAACTTGACCGCGGCTTGCCGGAGCGAGCCCCCCTGCCGGCAGAGCCGTCCTGGGCGGCGGCCGACACCCATGGCGCGGCCAGGGAAGACGCCGTCGAGGCGCCGAGCCGCGGGTCACCCTCCGCCGTGGCCGATGCGCCGCGCCCCGTCCGTGAAGCCGAGCCCGAGCGTGAAGATCCCTCGCGACCGGCGCGCAAGGGCTGGTGGCAGCGCAAGTTCTCGGGTGGCTGAGCCGCTGCCAGGGTCGAGGCAATCGGGCGGGGACAATGTTCTCCGCCCTTCTTCCAAGCACGGCGGCCGTCGCGCGGGCGGGCCAGGGCTCGCGCAATTTGCCGTAACCAAAGATGAGAAGGCTGCCCTGCCAGGCTTGGCGCGGTTGTGGCACAATGAACATGGCCCGAGGGGACTTCGGCGAGGGAGAGCAAGATGAATTGGTTTGGGCGGGTGGGACTGATTGCAGCGACCGTCGTGGTGCTCCTGATCGGGGGCGGCTCCGCTCGAGCGGCGACGACCTGCATCAAGGCCGGCGGCTGGGGCACCGGCGCGCTCGAGGGCTTTGCCTCGTTCATGGCCGAAGCCGCCATGAAGAACTCGGCCAAGTCGCGGCTCGGGACCGATAACCCCAAGCTCGGCGCCGTCGCCACGAAGTGCGAGCTCAAGGGCCTGCTCTACGAGTGCACGGCCAGGACCCGCGCCTGCAAGTAGCGACCACTCAGCGCGGCTGAATCGTGCGCAGCCCACTTTTCGCGGGCGGATGCCTCACGCTACAATTGCGGGTCTGTCGCAACGAACGAAGTAACAGCGTACACATATGCGCCAATCCGCTCCCGACCGTTTCGGCCGCATCAAGGCACGCCCGCCGCATGCGGAGCCCGGCCAGGCCATAGGCCTGCTCGGCGGCTCGTTCAACCCGCCGCACACCGCCCACCGGATGATCAGCGAGACGGCGCTCAAGCGCCTCGGGCTCGACAAGGTCTGGTGGGTCGTCACGCCGGGCAACCCGCTGAAGCGACGCTCCGAGCTGGCGCCTCTTGCCGAGCGGCTGATGCTCTGCCGGACGCTCGCCACCAACCGGCGTATCGAAGTCACCGATTTCGAGACGGACTTGCCGGCGCCCTACACGTATTCCACGCTGGCCTTCCTCAAGTCGCGCAGCCCGCTGGTGCGCTTCGTGTGGATCATGGGCGCCGACAACCTTGCCGAGATGGAGCGCTGGCACCGCTGGCGCGAGATCTTCGGGCTGTTCCCAATCGCCGTCGTCGACCGGCCCGGCTGGCGGCTGAAGGCGCTCTCCTCCAAGCCGGCGCGGGCTTATGCCGGACAGCGCCTGCCAGAGTCGCAGGCCAAGATGCTGGCCCTGACCCCGCCACCGGCATGGACCTTCCTCACGGGGCCGGTCTCCCGAGTGTCCTCTACAGCCTTGCGGGCGAAGGGAAAACGGCGCCACGAGGTCGTTGCGAAAAGGGCACAGGCACCGGCGGAGCTGCCCTGGAGGAGACCAAAAAAAGAGGTTTTGGCGGCCCCGCAAACCGAACCTGTCGCGGAAACCGAACCTGTCCAGGGGTCTTGAAAGGGGCGGGGGCGAACGTCTATCTTTCCGGGGTGAGCCTCCGAATCGAGTCGGGGCTCGCGAGAGCGCCCCAGGCCTTTGCGTCCGTTTGGCCCGTGGGCGTGGCCACCCAATGGGTCTGATGACGAAAGGACAACCAGCAAAATATGCCAACCGCACTTGAGGGTGCTCGCAGGAGCACGCCTCCGGCCGAACTCGTGCCAAGGCACGACTCGGAAGCCCTTCTTGGTCGCATCGCCGCTTGGCTGGACGAAGCCAAAGCGGAGAAGGTGGTGACGATCGACATCAAGAAGAAATCTTCCATCGGCGACTACATGGTGATCGCCTCGGGCCGCTCGGACCGGCACGTAGGAGCGATCGCCGACCAGCTCCAGCGCAAGCTCAAGGATGCAGGACATGGCCGCGTGCGGATCGAGGGCCAGCCGCAGTGCGACTGGGTGCTGATCGATACCGGCGACATCATCGTGCACGTGTTCCGGCCCGAGGTGCGGGAGTTCTATAACCTCGAAAAGATGTGGGCGGCCGAGCGCCCGAGCGATTCCACGACCCACTGAGAGCCTCGCGGCCCTAGTGCCGAGTAGGGGGGCGGCCCGGCGACGGAGGCTGCGGGGATTCGATGCGCCTCATCATCGCCGCCGTCGGCCGGCTCAAGGATGGGGCGGAGCGCGAGCTGTTCGCACGATATCGTGATCGCTTCGAGGCGTCGGCCAAACGGCTTGGGTTTCAACCCGTCGTCTGGCATGAGACCGGCGAGAGCCGCGCGGCCGCTGCGCCCAAGCGCAGCGCCGAGGAAGGCGCGGCCTTGCTCAGGCTCGCGCGCGACGCCGATTTTGTCATTGCGCTCGACGAGCACGGCAAGATGCTATCGAGCGAGGCGTTTGCCAAGCTTCTCGGCAGGATCCGCGACGATGGTGTCAAGACGGCCGCGATCCTGATTGGAGGGGCGGACGGTCTTGCTCCCGACGTGCTCGCCGCGGCGCGTGCCAAGATGTCGTTCGGTGCCATAACTCTGCCGCATCAGCTCGCCCGCATCGTGCTGGCCGAGCAGCTCTATCGCGCGGCCACCATCCTGGCCGGCCATCCTTATCACCGCGCTTGAGGACCCAGCGGTGGCGGGGAGCGTGCTCAGGTATAGTGGACCCTTCGAGCAGTAAACGAACGGTGGCCCTTCATGAAGGACGTGACGCCCGAAACAGTTGCCGCGCAGGCGGGCGGCGCCATCGACGAGGCGACAGGCGCGATCGTCCCCCCGATCCATTTGGCAACCACTTATCTGCGCGACCCCGACAATCAATACCGCCGCGGCTACGCCTACGGCCGTCCCGACAACCCCACCGTGCGCCAGGTCGAGGAGATCCTGACCCGCCTCGAAGGCGGTGCGGCGAGCCTGGTGCTGGCCTCGGGCATGACAGGGGCGACGACAGCCATGCTCGCGCTCGACCGGCCCGCGCACGTGGTTGCGCCCAAAGTCATGTACTGGGGCCTGCGCAAGTGGCTGCAGGACGAGGCGCCCGGCCTCGGCATCGAGGCGACGTTCGTCGACGCGGACGATCCCGCGGCAATCGGAGGTGCGATGCGCCCCGGCCGCACCAGGCTCGTCTGGATCGAGACCCCGGCCAATCCGCTGTGGACCATCACCGACGTCGCCGAGGCGGCGAGGCTCGCCCACGCTGCGGGCGCACTGCTCGGGGTCGATTCCACGGTGCCGACGCCCGTCCTCACCCGCCCGCTTGCGCTGGGCGCCGACGTCGTCATGCATTCCGGCACCAAGTATCTCGGCGGCCATTCGGACGTTGTGGCGGGCGGGCTCGTCTTCGCGCGGCGGGACTCGTATTTCGAGCGTGCTGCGCGCCTGCGCGGGTCGCTGGGCGGCATCCTGGGGCCGTTCGAGGCCGCCCTGCTGCTGAGGGGGATGCGGACGTTGCACGTGCGCGTGCGCCACCAGTGCGCCGCCGCCATGACGATTGCACGCCATTTCGCCCGCCATCCGCGCATCGCTGGCGTGCTCTACCCGGGACTGGAGACGCATCCCGGCCACGCCATCGCCGCGCGGCAGATGCAAGGCGGCTTCGGCGGCATGCTGTCGGTGCGGGTGAAGGGCGGGGAGGCCGCGGCAATCGCTGCCGCCGCCAAGGTGGAGGTCTGGAAGCGGGCCACGTCGCTGGGCGGCGTCGAAAGCCTGCTCGAGCATCGCGCCAGCATCGAAGGGGCCGATTCGCCGTGCCCGCCGGACCTGCTCAGGCTCTCCGTGGGGCTGGAAAGCGTCGACGACCTCGTCGCCGACCTGGAGCGGGCGATAGCAGCCCCCTGAGTCGCGCCGGGCTTTGGACGCCGTCGAGCCGCGTTCAGTTGGCGCCTTCCAGCAGGCGGCGCGCAATCACCTGCGCCTGGATCTCGGCCGCACCCTCGAAGATGTTGAGGATGCGCGCGTCGCACAGCACGCGGCTGACCGGGTATTCGAGCGCAAAGCCGTTGCCGCCGTGGATCTGCAGCGCGTTGTCGGCATTGGCCCAGGCGATGCGGGCGGCGAGCAATTTCGCCATGCCGGCCTCCAGATCGCAGCGGCGGCCCTGGTCCTTCTCGCGCGCGGCGAAATAGGTGAGCTGGCGCGCGATCATGGTCTCCACCGCCATCATCACGATCTTGTTGGCAACGCGCGGGAAGGAATAGATCGGCTTGCCGAACTGGTTGCGCTCGAGCGCGTACTTGAGGGCGAGGTCCATGGCCGACTGGGCGACGCCGATGGCGCGCGCCGCCGTCTGGATGCGGGCCGCCTCGAACGTGGTCATCAGCTGCTTGAAGCCCTGGCCCTCGACGCCGCCGAGCAGCTGCGATGCCGGTACCTCGAAGCCGTCGAAGGAGATGTCGAACTCCTTCATGCCGCGGTAGCCGAGCACCTCGATCTCGCCGCCCGACATGCCCCTGGCCGGGAACGGATCGGCATCGGTGCCGCGCGGCTTCTCGGCGAGCAGCATGGAAAGCCCCTTGTAGCCGGGCTCGCTGGCATCGGTGCGCACCAGCAGCGTAATCAGGTCGGCGCGCACGGGGTGCGTGATCCAGGTCTTCTGGCCCGTCACCTTGTAGACCTCGCCCTCGCGCACCGCGCGCGTCTTGAGCGAGGCCAGATCCGAGCCGGTGTTGGGCTCGGTGAAGACGGCGGTCGGCAGGATCTCGCCGGAGGCGATCTTCGGCAGGTACTTCTCCTGCTGCTCCTTGGTGTCGCTGCCCAGGATCAACTCGGCGGCGATCTCGGAGCGCGTGCCGAGCGAGCCGACGCCGATGTAGCCCCGCGACAGCTCCTCGGAGACGACGCACATCGCCTCCTTGCCGAGGCCGAGCCCGCCGAACGCCTCGGGCAGCGTCAGGGCGAACACGCCGAGCTCGGAGAGCTTGTCGAGCACCTCTTGCGTGATATAGGAGTTCGTCAGGTGCCACTCGTGCGCGTGCGGCAGCACCTGGTCTTGCGCGAAGCGGCGCATCTGGTCACGCATCTCGGACAGCGTCTCGTCGAGCCCCGTATCGCCGAAGG
>DATEVP010000238.1:0-7298 GCA_035258465.1 Hyphomicrobiaceae bacterium | reverse complement strand
GACGCGATGTTGAAGAGCTGCCGGCGCGCGGCGTCCTCCACCGGCACGCCGGCGATCCACGCCTTGATCGGCGCGTAGCCAGTGTCGATGGTCTCGGGGCCGGCCATGCAGGATGCTCTCGAGTCTCAGAAGCGAACGGCTCTGGGCGGCAGGTCGCCTTTGGCCGAGCGCGCCAGATGCTCCTCCCACGCGAGCGCCTGGCGCACCATGCCGTCGAGGCTGTCGCGCTTGGGCGCCCAGCCGAGCACCTTGCGGATCTTGTCGGAGGCGGCGATCAGGGCTGGCGGATCGCCCGGCCGGCGCGGTGCATTGCGGACATCCAACGCCCGTCCCGTGACCTGCTTCACCGCCGCGATCACCTCCAGCACGGAGCTGCCGCGGCCGTAGCCGCAGTTGAACACGTCGCTGGCGCCGCCCGCCTGCAGATGGTGCAGCGCCATCATATGCGCCTGCGTAAGGTCCGTGACGTGGATGTAGTCGCGCAGGCAGGTGCCGTCGCGTGTGGGATAATCGGTGCCGTACACCTCCATGTGGCTGCGCTTGCCGATCACGGTCTGGCAGGCAATCTTGATCAGGTGCGAGGCGTGGGGCGTCGACTGGCCCGCGCGTCCCTGCGGGTCGGCCCCGGCGACATTGAAATAGCGCAAAATGACGTGCGGCAGGCCGTGCGCCCGGCCGGCATCGCCGAGCATGATCTCCGTCATCAGCTTGGACGACCCATAGGGCGACAGCGGGCGCAGGGGGGCGTCTTCCGCCACGGGCTTGTCGCCCGCCATGCCGTAGACCGCGGCGGACGAGGAGAAAATGAACTGGCGTATGCCGCTTCTCACGGCAACCTCGATCAAGGCCCGGGACTTGACCGTGTTGTTGAAGTAATAGCGCAGCGGATCGGTCACGGATTCCGGCACCACGACGGACGCGGCGAAATGGATGATGGAATCGATGCCGCGGCTGCGGATCAGGTTGTCCACCAGATCCTGGTCGCCGGCGTCGCCCTCGATGAAGGCGGCGCCCTCCGGCACGGCCCAGGCCGCGCCACTCGACAAGTCGTCGAGCGCCACCACCTTTTGGCCGGCATCGAGAAGCGCCAGCGCCATGTGGCTGCCGATGTAGCCGGCTCCCCCGGTCACGAGAACGCTCATCTGGTCATCCCTTGCGGAGTTTGCGGAGCATGTGTCGCAGTTGCTCCGGGCCTGGCGGCCGCGTTTCTATCACAGGCCGGTTGTAGGCTACTGTAGCGCCGGCCTACGCAACCAATTGACTTAAGTCGAGACCTCAGCATGCCCGACCCCCGAAAAAAGCGCATCCGCAAGGCGGTTCTGCCCGTTGCCGGCCTCGGCACCCGCTTCCTGCCCGCGACCAAGGCCATGCCCAAGGAGATGCTGACCGTCGTCGACCGCCCGGTCGTCCAGCACGTGGTGGACGAGGCGCGCGCCGCCGGCATCGAGCATTTCATTTTCGTCACCGGGCGCAACAAGGGGGTCATCGAGGACCATTTCGACAGCCAGTACGAGCTCGAGCGCACGCTGGCCGAGCGCGGCAAGAAAGCCGAGCTCGAGCAGCTGCTGGCCGAGCTGCCGCAGCCGGGCCAGACCAGCTTCACGCGCCAGCAGGCGCCGCTGGGCCTGGGGCACGCCGTGTGGTGCGCGCGTGAGATCGTCGGGGCCGAGCCGTTCGCGCTGCTGCTGCCCGACGTGCTGCACTACGGGTCGCCGCCGTGTCTCGCCCAGATGATCGAGGCATTCGAGGCCCACGGCGGCAACCACATTGCCGTGGCGCCGGTGCCCGCCGACCAGACGCATCTCTATGGCATCGCCGGCGTCAAGGACCCGAGCGCAAAGGTCTCAGCCGTCACCGGCATGGTGGAAAAGCCCAAGGCTGGAACCGCGCCGTCCAACCTGCACATCTCCGGGCGCTACATCCTGCAGCCTGAGATCTTCGCGTTCCTGGAGCAGGGCAAGCGCGGGGCCGGCGGCGAGATCCAGCTGACCGACGCCATGATCGCGCTGGCTAAGCTGCAGCCGTTCTATGCCGTGCGCTTCGATGGCACGATCTACGACTGCGGCTCCAAGATCGGGTTCCTGGTGGCCAACATCGCCTATGCCCTGGCGCGCAGCGATCTCGCCCCGGCGCTCAAGGCGGAGCTGAAGAAGCTGCTTTGATTGGGGCGGCGCGCCTGTCCACGTTCCGAGAGCGGCGCACTTCCCCACGACCGGAGCATCGGCCTCAAGGAATCGGGTGTACTATTGTCTCGGTAACGTCAGCCTCTGAGCCGCTTCGTTGAAGTGTTTGCGCGGTTCGGCAAGCGTCATCCGGCTCGGAGGGCTCAACCCTTCAATTGTTTGATCTTGGGGCGCAACTCCCTTGGCAACCCAGTTCTGGGAATGGCATTTTAACCCCTTGATTTTATTGACGTTGTGCGGTTCATGCTGGAGCAGCGCTATCTATCGCACAACCGTTGTGAAATCAATGGCTTAGCTCAGCGTGCCCCGGGCAAAACCTCTCCCGCTTGCGCTTGAAGCAGTGCGTTGTCGTTCTCGACAACTCCTCTGGCTTCAATCGGTCTGACAACAGTCTTTGATCTCGCCCTCGCCCGATGCAGCGGAAGGCCGGGTGGGTGCGCGTCATTCGATACCCCGGCCGGCGACAGCCATCGGCCCCGACCTGCAGTTGTGATGGCAGGCGGCCCGTCGAATCCTCTCTACCCTACTGCAACTTGCGCATTGTATCTGAAGTTGAACCAATAAGTGCCAATGCCGCGTTGGTTCGGCGAGGCTATAGACTCAACGAAGCCCGTGCGTGAACAATACGAAGTAGCTGTTGAGGCTGGCAGAGGTTACTTGGGCCCCGGGGGCGTCTAGTATCGGGCGATCTGAGTCGCGCGGGCCGGGCGATGCGATACGCGGGCGGGTCAAGGGGACAGTTTCATCATGGCGACGGCTGGGGCGAAGGGGAAGCTCAGCGTGGTGCGCTCGGGAGCATCGATGGTGCCAGCCGCGCGGTCGGCCGCGCGCACGCTCGAGCTCGAATGCGAAGGGCTCATGGCCCTGCGCCGGTCGCTCGACGACGGGCTGCAGGCGCCCTTCCGCGCCGCCGTCGCCGCGCTCGCCGCCGCCAAGGGCCGCGTCATCGTCACCGGCATCGGCAAGAGCGGGCATATCGCCCAGAAGATCGCCGCCACCTTCGCATCGACCGGAACGCCGGCGTTCTTCGTGCACCCGAGCGAGGCGAGCCACGGCGACCTCGGCATGATCACCAGGGACGACGTGATCGTCGCCATGTCGTGGTCGGGCGAGAGCGTCGAGCTCGGCAATATCCTGACCTACTCGCGCCGCTTCAAGGTGCCGCTGATCGCCATCACCTCGCGCGCGGATTCAGCGCTGGCCAAGCAGTCGGACGTGGTGCTCGAGCTGCCGCGCGCCAAGGAGGCTTGCCCGCACGGCCTTGCCCCCACCACCTCCACCACCATGCAGCTGGCGCTGGGCGATTGCCTCGCCATCGCGCTGCTGGAAGCCAAGGGCTTCACCGCCCACGACTTCAAGGTGTTCCACCCCGGCGGGTCGCTCGGCGCCAGCCTCAAGTTCGTCGCCGACGTGATGCACACGGGCGAGCGCATGCCGCTCGTGTCCGAGGACACGCCGATGAGCACCGCGCTCGTCACCATGACGCAGAAGTCGTTCGGCTGCCTCGGCGTTACCGACGCCAAGGGCAAGCTCACGGGCGTGATCACCGACGGCGACCTGCGTCGGCACATGGGTGACAACTTGCTCGCCGCACGCACGGGCGACATCATGACCAGGAAGCCGAAGGTCGTGCCGCCCGGCATGCTCGCGTCCGCAGCGTTGGAGGTGCTCAACGCCTCGCGCATCACCGCGCTGTTCGTGGTGGACAAGGGCAAGCCGGTCGGCATCGTGCACGTGCACGATCTGCTGCGGGCCGGCGTGGCTTAGGTTCGGCCCACCGCCGCAACATTAACGCCAGGCAATCTTCAATCTTCAATCTTCGAACGAGGCCGACGGGCAGTCGTGACTTGGCACGTTATGCTCGCAAAAGGCTTCGCGTCGGGCCAACCTGAAGGAAGACCCCATATGAAGTTGAAACTCCCTGCAATGCTGGCGGCAGCGCTGGCAGTGGCGGCTGTCCCGGCGGCAATCGTGTTCGCGCAGGCCCAGGCGCCCGAGCGTCCGGCCGGACTATCGGCAGACGCCAGAGCGCGCCTCCTGGAAGGCCGGTTCGCCATGGCCAAGACCGCGCTCAACCTGACGAATGACCAGATGCGGCTGTGGGCGCCGGTCGAGCAGCACATTCGCGCCTCGGTGGCCGAGCGCGAGAAGCGGCGGGCGGAGCGCCAACAGATGCGACAGTCGGGCGCGACGCCGCAACGGCCGGCTCTGCCCGAGCGGCTCGATCGCGCCAGCGAACGGATGGCGCAGCGCGCCGAGCGCATGAAGGCGTTCGCCGCGGTGTTCAAGCCGTTCTACGCCTCGCTCAACGATGAGCAGAAGGCGGTGGCGGGCGTGGTGCTGCGGCAGATGCGCGGTCACGGCATGGGCGGACGCGGACCCCGCTGGGCGTTCAGGTACGGTCCTCCCGCCGGTCCCGATGGGCCACAAGTTCCACAGAAGCAGTAGCGGGATGCGGCGTTGCGCGATCCTCCCTGGTGATTTTCGGCGCGGCCGCTGCCATGGCTCCGCTCTCAACGGATGCCGAGCGCGCTCTTGACGCTCCTGACGAGCGACTGCACGACCGTGGGGGGGCGGGACTTGGCGCGGCGCGCCTGCCGTCGCTGGCCGTCGTAAACCCCGAGGCTCGGCACCGGTCCGCTCTCGAGGATGGAACGTTTTGGTCTTTCGGCGCCGGCCGCGGGTGGCGGGGGCTGGACATTGGCGAGCTTCGCGGGAGGCGGCGCCGGGCTGCGCTCGGCCCTCGGCACCGCAGCTGCCACGGCTGCGGCCGTCGTGGTCGAGCCGGTGATCACCGGTGATGCCTGTGCGGGCGCGTCGGCGCGGGCGCTGGGCGGCGCCGGTTGCTTGGCGGCGCGGGCGGCAAGCGCTCTCGGCACGCAGCGGCCGTCGGGGCCTTCCTGCTGCCCAGTCGCGCAGGCGATGCCACAGGCCTTCTGGCGATGCCCCTGCACCAGGCTCAGCAGGATGTGGTCGGGCTCGTCGATCGGCAGCTTGGCATTGACGCGGTCGGTGAAGTCGCGCATGGCGCGGCGCGAGGAGGTGGTCCACACGCCGCTGATTTCGCCGTCGTAGCAGCCGACGCGGGTGAGCTCCTTCTGCAGCTCGCGCACGAGGGCGGCGCGGTTGCCGGCCGGCGGTACGATGCGGGAGGGCTCCTGTGCGACCGGCGCGCGCCCGGTGGCCTCGGCGGTGCGCGAGGGGACGACCACGACGGTGCCTTCGTTGGCCTTCGAGGGAAACGAGAACGGCGTGTAGTGGACCAGCGCGGCGACGCCGGCCCATCCCAGAAGCGGTACGATGACGAAGGCTTTGTGCAAGGCGCGGCCCCCTGCCGCCGAATCGTATGGCTCCAGAAGACCGCGCAGTTGGGGCCAAACCAAGGCTTTTGCTGTCAAAATCAGTGAAGGCGCTCGACCCGCAGCACCGTAGCTTTGGCCGCCGTCACACGGACCTCGGCACCGGCGGGGGCATCTGGCCCCTCCACCGGCCACAGGGTGTCGCCCACGCGCACCTTGCCGCGGCCGCCCTCGATCGCCTCCGCGACGATGAGCACGCGGCCGACGAGCTGAGCGGCGCGGCGATTGAGATCGGGCTGGTCGCTGCGCGAGACCGTGGGGTGCGCCCATACGAAATCGATGAGAACGTCGGCGACGAGCAGGGCGGCACCGATGCCGAGCAGCAGCCAGCCCGACGGGTCACCCCGGCTGAGCTGCCATCCTCCCAACAGCCCGAGGCCGATGCCGGCCCAGGGCAGCACCATGCTTATGAGGGCGATGAGCCACGCGATCGCGCCCGGCCCGTCATCAGGTCGCCGCACGCTCCACCACCAACACGGTTCCCTTCGCGGCGGTGACCTTGACGCGGGTGCCGGCGGGCGCATCGGGGCCCTCGGCGGCCCACAGCGTATCGCCGACGCGCACCTTGCCGCGGCCGTTCTGGATCGCCTGCTCCACCACCAGCGAGCGGCCGATGTACTGCTGGCCGCGGATGTTGAGGTCGGGCAGGTCGCTCTGGGCCGCTTCGGCGCTATAGAACCGCCTGACCCAGAATACCGTCAGCACGGAGATGACGCCGAAGGCCACCACCTGGGACGGCCAGGCAATGCCGGTCGCCAAGGTCAGGGCGCCGACGACGATGGCGGCCAGACCGAACCAGAGGAAATGCACCCCCGGAACGACGGTCTCGAGGATCAACAGCAGCACGGCCGCGATGAACCAGTTCCAGGGCCCGAAGCCTGCGAATAAGCCAAACAGCGTCTGCATTTTGCCTCACCTCCTCGCGCCTGCCCGCCCAGGGAAGGCGACCCAACTCAAGTGATGGGCACGCTCGCGCGCGATCCCGACCGCGGGCCGGGGGTCGGCGCGGCAATCCCGTTCCTGCCGAACGCCTCGCTGGTGATCTCCGCCAGGCCGGCGAGCGAGCCGATCACGGCGGAAGCTTCCAGCGGCATCATGAGGATCTTCTGGTTCGGTGACTTGGCAATCGCCTCCAGCGCCTTCACGTAGTTGTTGGCGACGAAGTAGTTGATGGCCTGCACGTTGCCTTTGGCAATGGCATCGCTGACCATCTCGGTTGCCTTGGCCTCGGCTTGCGCGAAACGCTCGCGTGCCTCGGCGTCGCGGAAGGCGGCTTCCTTGCGGCCCTCGGCCGACAGCACGACCGCCTGCTTCTCGCCCTCGGCCTTGAGGATCGCCGCCGCCCGCAGGCCCTCGGCCTCCAGGATCTGGGCCCGCTTTTCGCGCTCGGCCTTCATCTGCCGGGCCATGCTGTCGACCAGGTCGCGCGGAGGGGCGATGTCCTTGATCTCGATGCGGGTCACCTTCACGCCCCACGACTCGGTCGCGGCGTCCACCACCTGCAGCAGCTTGGCGTTGATCGTGTCGCGATTGGAGAGCAGCTCGTCGAGGTCCATGGACCCCATGACGGTGCGGATGTTGGTCATGGTCAGATTGACGATGGACGCCCTGAGCTGGTCGACCTCGTAGGCCGCCTTGGCGGCGTCCAGCACCTGGTAGAAGTTGACGCCATCGACCGTGACCATGGCGTTGTCCTTGGTGATGATGTCCTGCGAGGGGATGTCGATCACCTGCTCCTTCATGTTCATCTTGGCGC
>DATEVP010000237.1:0-3175 GCA_035258465.1 Hyphomicrobiaceae bacterium | reverse complement strand
CTCAAGGGTCTTCCTGATCCGCTCCTTGAGGTCGTCGAATGTCTTCTCCCCGTCGGGCCAGCTCGGCACCTCCTCGCCGGCAAGGCGGGCCATCGCTCCCTTGGCGAAATCGCAGGCGATCTGCACCTGCTTGGCGAGCGGTAGCATGTCGGGCGCCAAGCGCGCCGCGACAAGCACGGCCGGGTCGATCTTCTTGGCGACGGCATGGGCCTGCGCCTTGTCGAGCACCTTGGAGAGCGCGCCGAGCACTTGGATGAAGACCGGCGCGGCAGCCTGATGCATCGACAGGGACATAGGCGGGCATTCCTTGTTGGACGTTTTTTCCGCGGGAGAGGGCAGCGACCTGGCGTGCGAGGCGAGCAATCCCTAGCTCTGACCCATGTGCGCGAGATAATGCGCATTCTTGAGATGACATAGCAACACGCGCCACTCGACGGGCTGCTTGTCCGACGCGTAGGCAATGCGGTCGACCTTGAGGAGCGGTGCGCCGATCTTGACGCGGAGCTTCTCGGCGGTTGCAGCATCGGCGGCGACCGCGTTGAGCCGATCCGCAGTCGCCATGATCAAGACCTTGTGGGCCTTTTGGTAGTGGTCGTAGAGCGCGTCGGGAAGCTGCGGCTCGTCAGCCATGTTCCGAAAGAGCGCTTCGGGCACCGAAAGGTTTTCGGCGATGAACGGCCTGCCGTTGCAGGTTCGTGTGCGCGAAATGCGGATGACCAGCGCTTTCTTTTCGAGGTTGAGCGTGGATCGCTCCCGGCTGTTGGCTCGGGCAATCATCGCTTTGACGTCACGGCTATCGGGCGTGATCCGCACGTTGTCCTTGCCGAAAATGCTGAAAAAGCGGTACCGCTCGGCCAGCGTGTCGCCTTGAACCCACGTGCCGGCTCCGTGGCGACGGCTGAGGACGTGATCTTTGACGAGGCTCTCCAGCGCCCTTCGCGCCGTGCCTGGGCTCACACCAAATTCGGCCGCGATCTGGGGTTCGCTCGGAATAAGCTGTCCCTGCGTCCATACGCCCGAGCGGATTCGCTCCAGGATTGCATCTCGCACCTGGGCGTACTTCGGCCGGTCATCGTCGTGGTCGCTGCAGCCGCCGCCTTCGCGGCCATCTTCGTCGCGGCCATGGCTATCGTCGGACATCTCGAAAACCCACCCCTGAATCCCCCAAACGCAGGCTGGATCATTGCGCAATTCCCGTATAAGTAGAAGCCACTTTCCGAGTTTCAGCCCGAAACAGTCCGCGAGTGGAGCGAATGGCAGCGCCGCATTTCCTCGTGCACAGTCCCAAGGACAACGTGGGTGTGGTCGTGGTGGAGGGGCTCAAGGCCGGCACGGCTATGCTGGGCGTCGTCACGGAGAACGATACCACCCTGAAGCTGGACGCCCGGCAGGACATCCCGATCGGCCACAAGGTGGCGCTCAAGCCGATGAAGAAGGGCGACACCGTGGTCAAGTACGGCGAGGACATCGGCAAGATTGTTGCCGACGTCGGCGCCGGCGAGCACGTCCACGTGCAGAATCTCAAGACCAAACGCTGGTGACGAGGCAGCCATGGCGTCCAAGTCGAACGGCAAACAGGCCAGTTCCAAGGCCAAGATGGGCAACTTGAGCTTCCAGGGCTGGCGGCGCGAGAACGGCCGCGTCGGCGTGCGCAATCACGTGGTGATCCTGCCGCTCGACGATCTGTCCAACGCCGCCTGCGAGGCGGTCGCCAACAACATCAAGGGCACGCTGGCGCTGCCCCACGCCTACGGCCGGCTGCAGTTCGGCGCCGATCTCGACCTGTTCTTCCGCACGCTCATCGGCACGGGGTCGAATCCCAACGTGGCCGCCGTCGTGGTCATCGGCATCGAGGACGGCTGGACCAAGCGCGTGGTCGACGGCATCGCCAAGACCGGCAAGCCGGTCGCGGGCTTCGGCATCGAGCTGCACGGCGATATCGCCACGATCGCGAAGGCCTCCTACAAGGCGAAGGAGTTCCTGCAGTGGGCCTCAGAGCTGCAGCGCGAGGAGTGCCCCATCCAAGACCTGTGGGTATCGACCAAGTGCGGCGAGAGCGACACGACGACCGGTCTCGCCTCCTGCCCCACGGTCGGCAACATGTACGACAAGCTGATTCCCAAGGGCATCACGGGCGTTTTCGGCGAGACCTCCGAGATCACGGGCGCCGAGCACATCGCCAAGAGCCGCGCGGCCAACGCGGCGATAGGCGAGAAATGGATTAAGGTGTTCCAGGCCTACCAGGACGAGGTGATCGAGGCGCACAGGACCGATAATCTCATGGACAGCCAGCCGACCAAGGGCAACATCGCCGGCGGGCTCACCACCATCGAGGAGAAGGCGCTGGGCAATCTCGAGAAGATCGGCCGCACCTGCAAGTACATCGAGGTGCTGCAGCCGGCGGAGACGCCGGCGGCCGGCCCCGGCCTCTATTACATGGACACCTCGTCGGCTGCCGCCGAGTGCGTGACCCTGATGGCGGCCGCGGGCTACGTCGTGCACACCTTCCCGACCGGCCAGGGCAACATCATCGGCAACCCGATCGTGCCCGTGATCAAGATTTCCGGCAACCCGAGGACGGTGCGCACCATGGCCGAGCACATCGACCTCGACGTGTCCGGCATCCTGAGGCGCGAGATGACGCTCGACACGGCCGGTGACGCCCTGATCGACATGATCGTGCGCACCGCCAACGGCCGCCTCACCGCCGCCGAGGCGCTGGGGCACCGCGAGTTCGTCATGACGAAGCTTTATCGCAGCGCTTGAGCGGCGGCGACGCAGCCGCCCTCCAATGCGCAGGCGGGCGCGCCCGGTAGCCGTCCGATCACCGATCACCGAACACTCGCGCAGCGATAACGTGATCGTGTGCGCGCCCGCGGCAAGAGTCCGCTGGCGGAGGACCTATGCCGCTCCCATGTTCCGGCGGACTCATGCCAGGCAAGGGAGAAGCAGACATGAATACGAGTGCCACACCACCGAAGCACCGCACGCGGCTGCCGCAGCTCGGCGGCCGCCTGTTCCTGACCGACGGCGGGATCGAGACCACGCTCATCTTTCATGAGGGCTGGGAGCTGCCGATCGGCGAGGCCTTCAAGCTGCTGGAGAGCGACAAGGGGCGCAAGGCGCTGCGCGCCTACTTCGACCGCTACGTGCCGATGGCGATCGAGCACGGCGC
>DATEVP010000236.1:0-4390 GCA_035258465.1 Hyphomicrobiaceae bacterium | reverse complement strand
GTCTCCAACGAGACGCTGAGCAAGACCACGCTGGGGGCCTGGCAGCTTGGCCGGCGCATCAACCTGGAGCGGGCGCTGAAGGCCGGCGACGAGCTGGGGGGGCATATCGTCTCCGGCCACGTCGACGGCGTTGCCCGCATCCTCGACATCCACCCCGATGGCGACAGCCGACGCTTCAGCATCGAGGTGCCGGCGGAACTGGCCCGCTTCATAGCGCCCAAGGGCTCAGTCGCGCTGGACGGCATCTCGCTCACCGTCAACGAGGTCTCGGAAACCCGCATGGGCTGCAACATCATTCCTCATACCTTGACCCACACCACCTTAAGCGCCAAAAAGCCCGGCGATGCTTTGAACCTCGAGGTCGATGTGTTCGCCCGCTACCTCGTGCGCGCCATGGAGTTGCGCCGGTGAAGAACAGCCTGAGCACGGTCACCTATGCCGAAGGCAAGGGGTTCCTCTCGCCCATCGACGAGATCATCGAGGATTTGCGCAACGGCCGCATGATCATTCTCGTCGACGCCGAGGACCGCGAGAACGAAGGCGATCTCGTCATCTCCGCGCAAATGGCGACGCCGGATGCCATCAACTTCATGGCCAAGCACGGCCGCGGCCTCGTCTGCCTGTCGCTGACGCGCCAGCGCGCGACCCAGCTGCGCCTCGAGTACATGGCCCAGCAGAGCGAGGCCCGCGACCGCACCGCCTTCACGGTCTCCATCGAGGCGCGGGAAGGCGTCGCGACCGGCATCTCGGCCCATGACCGCGCGCGCACGATTGCCACGGCCATCGACCCGACCAAGGACTTCAACGACATCGTCTCCCCGGGCCACGTGTTCCCGCTGATCGCGCGCGAAGGCGGGGTGCTGGTGCGTGCCGGCCATACGGAAGCCAGCGTCGATCTCGCCCGCCTCGCCGGGCTCTATCCCGCGGGCGTCATCTGCGAGATCATGAACGACGACGGCACCATGGCGCGCATGCCCGACCTCGTCGCCTTCGCCCAGCGCCATGGACTCAAGATCGGCACCATCGAGGATCTGATCGGCTACCGCCTGCGGCACGACCGCGTCGTGCGGCAAATCGCAAAGACGAGGGTGGACAGCATCCACGGCGGCGCCTTCGACCTGTGCGTCTATGAGACCACGGTCGAGCCGGTCGAGCACCTGGCGCTCGTCAAGGGCGACCTCTCCGCGCCCGGCCCTGTGCTGGTGCGCGTGCATGCCGTCAACGCGCTGGCCGACCTGCTGGGCGTCGGCGCGCAAGCGGCAAAAGGCTCGATGATCGAGAAATCGATGCAGGCCATCGCCAAGGACGGGCGCGGCGTGATCGTGCTGATCCGCGACCTGCGGCCCAAATCGGTGTCGGACTGGATCGCCCACAGCTCCCAGCGCAAGCGCCCGCGCAAGAAGGCCGAGGAGGAGCGCCGCCTGGTCGAGATCGGCATCGGCTCGCAGATCCTGCGCGACCTGGGCGTCAGCGACATGGTGCTGCTCTCCAACGCGCCGCCCTCTCGCTACGTGGGGCTGGAGGCCTTCGGGCTGCGTATCGTCGGCCAGCGCCGGATCGGTTGAGAGCGATGGCGGGGAGGGCGCAGCGTTCGGCCGAGACGACTCCTTCGCCGGGCGGGGTCGGCGCGTGCATCCTGATCGTCGAGTCGCGCTTCTACGAGAAGATCGCCGACGAGCTTGCGGCCGGCGCCATTGCCGAGCTCGAGGCGCAGGGCGCCAGCTTCGAGCGCATGAGCGTGCCCGGCGCCCTGGAAATCCCGCTCGCGCTCGCACAGGCCATCAAGGCGGACCTGATCGGCTCCGACAGCGCCAGCTCCCGTTTCGACGGGTGCGTGGCGCTCGGCTGCGTCATTCGCGGCGAGACCGCCCACTACGATGTCGTGTGCACCAACGCCAACCATTGGCTGATGGAGCTCGCCACCCGGCATGCCATCCCGCTGGGCAACGCCATTCTGACGGTGGACACGGAGGCCCAGGCGCTGGAGCGAGCGCGCGGCGGGCGCAAAGGCAAGGGCGCCGATGCCGTTCGCGCCTGTCTGGCCCTGGTGGCCATGGAGCGCATCTTCGCCGACGAGGAGCTGGCATGAGCATGAGTGCACCGGGCAACGGCGCACGCGATGCCGGCCCCCTCTCGCGCAGCCAGGCGCGGCTCGCGGCTGTGCAGGCGCTCTATCAGATGGACCTGGCCGAGACCGATGTTGCCGCCGTCATCGAGGAGTTCAAGGCGCACCGGCTGGGCCTCGAGGCGGAGAACGGCACGGCCGCGCAGGCCGACCCGGAGCATTTCGCGCGTGTGCTCGAGGGCGTCGTTGCGCACCAGCGCGAGATCGACCCGCTGATCGACCGCCAGCTCGCGCAAGGCTGGCGGCTTGAGCGCATCGATTCCATCGTCCGCGCCATCCTGCGCGCCGCCGCCTTCGAGCTGACGGGGCTCACCGACATTCCGGCCCGCGTCGTCATCAGCGAGTACATCGACGTCGCCCACGCCTTCTTCGAAGGCGACGAGCCCAAGGTGGTCAACGGCGTGCTCGACCAGCTCGCCCGCAAGCTGCGGCCCGGTGAGCTGCCCGAAAGGACGTAGGTGGTGCGGCATTTGCCATGATCGGGGTTATCCCCGCGGGGGTGCGCGCATGGCATAGTTCGCCTTGCCTCGGGTCACGAGGCGGTGCCTTCCGGGGGTGCCGCTCTCAGCCTACGACGCGGGGGTCGCAGTTTGGACAATCGGCTGGCAGGCCATACGGATCGTGGAGCGCCAGTCGGGATCCGGAGTGCGGCGGTGGGGCGTCTGAGGCCCAACTTAAGCTAGGTCCAAGGGGTCTTAGACGCCCCATCTTCTTGTCGCAAACCCTCGGGCGGAGACGCCGCGAGGATGGGATCGTTTGCCGCGGGCCCGCGCGTGCCTGCCAGGTCCGCCAATGCCGTTGGACGCTGGACCCCGAGGACAAGCCCCGCAGTGGCAACTATGCTTGCGCGCGATGACGACTGACGCAGACCACGCAAAGCTGCACGGCGAGGAGGCGATCATCCGCGTCCTGGCGCCGCTGGCGCAGGGGTACCCGGGTGCCTTTGGCCTGACCGACGACTGCGCGCTGGTGACGCCGGAGCCCGGCACCGAGCTCGTCCTCAAGACCGATCCGATCGCAGAAGGCGTGCACTTCCTCCCCGGCGATGCGCCAGGCGACATCGCCTGGAAGGCGCTGGCCGTCAACGTGTCCGACCTCGCCGCCAAAGGCGCCAAGCCCATCGGCTATCTGATGGCGCTGTCGTTCCCCGAGGCGCCCACGCAGGCTTGGATGGCGCGGTTTGCCGATGGGCTGCGCGCGGCCCAGGATCGCTTCGGCTGCCACCTGATCGGCGGCGACACGGACCGCCGTCCAGGGCCGCTCACGATTGCCATCACAGTTGTCGGCTCGGTGGCGCAGGGCCGCATGGTGCGACGGGGGACCGCGAGGCCGGGCGACGTGCTGTTCGTCTCGGGCACGCTCGGCGATGCCGCGCTGGGTCTTGCGCTACGCAAGGGGCCGGACCTCGCCAAAGCCTGGGGCCTCTCGCCCGAGGAGGATGCGCATCTGCGCCAGCGCTATCTGCGGCCCGAGCCGCGCCTTGCGCTCACTTCCGCGTTGCGGGCGCATGCCTCCGCCGCCATGGATCTTTCCGACGGGCTGGCCAAGGACCTGGGGCGCATGTGCGCGGCGAGCGGATGCGGCGCCCACGTGCGTTTCGCGGACCTGCCCGTCTCTGCCGCCGGCGCGAAAGCGGTCGCCGCCGACCCGGCCTGCGCGAATCGCATCGTTGCCGGCGGCGACGATTACGAGGTTCTCGCCGCGGTTCCGGCCGGCCGGACAACGGCCTTCGCCGAGGCGGCGGTTGGTGCGGGCGTGCCGGTTGCGGCAATCGGCTCCATGACGCCAAGCCGCAGTATTGTCATCGAGGGCGCCGATGGCCGCCCGCTGCAATTGAAAACTGCTGGCTGGGATCACTTCCAATAGGAACACCACGCAATCCGGGCTTGTGCTCGCGCGTGTTGCAACTACCCCGGAGTTTTGGCATGGTCCCGCGCGAAACTCGCCTGGGGGCTGGTGCTGACGGCGGCGCGTATCGCCGGTCGCAGCACGTTGAGCCCTGCCTTTCGTCGTCCGCAATCGTCGCAAGCAAGAGGGAAGCTGGGCCATGGCCATGGTGATGTGGGCGATCATTGTATGCGGATTGCTCTCACTCGTGTACGGCGCGCTCACGGTCCGGGCGGTGATGGCCGCCGACCCGGGCACGCAACGGATGCAGGAGATCGCCGCCGCCATACGCGAAGGCGCGCTGGCCTTCCTGAACCGGGAGTACCGCGTCCTCGCCCTCTTCGTCGCAGCCGTCGCCTTCGTCCTGACGGTCGTCCT
>DATEVP010000235.1:0-7320 GCA_035258465.1 Hyphomicrobiaceae bacterium | reverse complement strand
CCCTTGAAACATCGCGAACAGGATGGCGATCAGCCCGCGCACGATATGCGCGTCGCTGTCACCCTGGAATTCGAGCACCGGGCCCGTTCCTTGCGCTGGGGCACGCACCTTGCTCGCGAGCCAGACCTGGCTTGCGCAGCCCCTCACCTTGTTGGCGTCCGTCCTGAGCGCATCCGGCAGCGGCGGCAGGCTGCGGCCCAGCTCGATCACATAGCGATAGCGATCCTCCCAGTCGTCGAGCAGGGCGAAATCGGCGCGTATGGTGTCGAGCGTCGTCAAGGAAGCGGAGACCCAGACAGAGCAAGGAGGCGGCCGGACTCGGCCGTCCCTTCTCTATGCATATGGTCTCGATGAGGTCGGACGCAAGCGAGAGGGGCGCATCCTCGCCGGCTGTCAGGTTCCCGTGCGATGCATCTGGCCGCGCCAGGCCGGCGCCAGATCCATGGGCGTCAAGGTGCCGCGCGGCGCGGGGTTCATCCTCGCGTCGGGCCCGCTCCTGAGGGAGGCTGGCTGCGGCGGCAGCGGCGTGGCGTCGTCCGCCACGCGGCCGCCCGAGCCCGCGACATTGATCGCCATCCGTGCACCGAATTCGGCCTTCTTCAGGAACATCGCCCAGAACTCGCCGCTCGCTGCGCAAACCTTGGGATTGCGGTCGCAGAACGTGGTGGCGCGCTCGACCGTCGCCACGGCGGCCGCATAGAGGCGTTCCTGCTGGCGCTCGTCGCTCGGCAGCAGAAGGATGGCCAAGCCAACCCAGAACGCCGCTCTGATCAAGAACATGAAGGCTACCCCGTCAGGTCTTCGACGCCTCCGCGCCGTTGCAGCACTAGCGCTAACAGACAAGTCTATCGATCGGAGAAAAGCGGGCGGGCAGATGCAGAGCAAAATTGCATCAAATTGCATCTATCTCCGTTCGCGCCGGCTGCATGTCGCGGAAGCCCCCATGATTCAGCGTCGTCCTTCGACCGGCGTCGGCGAGCACGAGTTAAGAGTTCATTTAGGAACTGCTTTGGATAATGGCTAAGGCGGGCGGCGGCGAGTGAGGAGGGGAGTAAGGATAATGACGCCACGGCAGGCCCAGGTTGCGCTATTGAGTTTTGCCATCCTCGCTGCCGGGGTCGCATTCAATGCGCTCGTCCTGCAACGCAAGCCAACCGGCACAGCCGAGGCGACGGCAGACAAGTCGCCGGCGCGCACGCCAACCGAGCGCGGGCGCAAGGGTGTCGACACCCCCGCGGCCGGCCGCAACAATCCGCGCACCTCGGAAATCGGGCGCGAGCCGTCGCTGCGCATCGCTCGTTTCGCGCCCGATTCGGCCAAGATCGACGCCATGCCGGAGCCAGCCGAGGACGAGGCCGACAGCACGACGATCAGCGCCATCCAGCGCGAGCTGAAGCAAAGGAACTACGGGCCTCTGCCTGTCGACGGCCTCCTGCGGCCCGCGACCCGCGCGGCGATCATGGCCTTCGAATTCGATCGCGGCCTGCCGCTCACCGGCGAGGCCAGCGCGCAAACCTTGAAGCAGATCCTGCTCGGCGCCCCGGCGAGCGGCAGCGCTTCGGGTGTGGGCAAGGTGCGCTCCATGCATGCCGAGGAGATCATCCGCAACGCGCAGAAGTCGCTGGTCGCCCTCGGCTACCAGTCCAGCGCCGTCGACGGCCGGCTCGGCGAAGACACCATCAAGGCCATCCGCGACTTCGAGATGGACAGGGGCCTCGTGCCCAAGGGGCGCGTCTCGGCCGAGGTGCTGGCGCGCCTGAGCGAGGCGGTTGCATCGGCAAAGCGCTGAGCGTCAAGCCGCAGTTGCGCGCGGCGCGGCCCGCATTAAAGTGCGCGGGCCGATGCGGTTGAAAGCTGAAATCTGGGTGAAGGCCTATTTGCGGCGCTGCCAGGTCGAGGGCGCGGCGGCAGTGCTCGTGCAGCGCGGCGACAGCGATGCGGGTGCCATCTACATCAAGGTCAGCCGGCTCGATGGTACCGCAACGCTGTTCGGTCCCGCCCCAGCCGGGCTCGACGAGGCGGACGAGGATCGGCGCTGGCAGCCTTGCCTCGAGCCCGAGCCGGTCGGCGAGGAGGCCGCGGACGCCTATCTCGCAAGGCAGATCGAGTTCGATCCCGATCTTTGGATCGTGTCGGTCGAGGATCGGCAGGGACGTCATTTCCTCGACGACTGGCTCGCGGCGATTTGAGCCGCGCCGGCTGGTTGCGGCGTTAACAATGCGTTAACTCCTGTGGCATTCAAATGGAGTGATTCGCCACCTTGTGCACGTCGGGCGATGGGGGAGGCCGAAGCCTGCGCGGCGGGTACCGGCCAGGGGGAGCCGATGGCATTGATTCTGGAATTTCGCAGCAGGCATGCGCCCGCCGAGCCGAGCGACCGCGAGGAAACGGCCGGCGCGCAGATCATCATCTTTCCGGGCATCCGCCGCGAGCGCAATACCGCTGCGGCGGCGGCAAAGCCGGCGCGGCGCAGCAAGGCGCGCCCCAAACGCGACCGCCTCGAACTGCCGGATTGAGACCGCCAACCGTCGTTACCGCTTCACCGGCGCGCAGCTCGCGCGGCGCAGCAGGGCCTCGGCCTCCGCGCGCCAGGCGAGGCCCCTGAGCGGGGCGCGCACCACCACGAGCCCCTCCAGTGAGGGCGACGCGATCTGGGACCCGGGCGCGCTCGTCCGTCGTGGCGCCGGCGCGTAGTCGGAGAGCCGGTCAACCCCCGGCACCACCACGAACGATACCTCCGGGCGGCGCAGCTGCTGGGCCGGCATGACGTAGAAATTGTCGCCGTGCGGGGTGTGCAGCGACAGCGTCCAGCCCGCCGCGGCGAGCGCTGCCGACACCGCCACCGGATCCTCGGAGACGTCATAGCGGCACATGGCGTAAAGCGCGTCGGGGACCATAAAGGGCAAGGGCTCCTTGCCGGGCGCGACGGGCGGCAGGATCACCATGCGATTGACGGGAAGTGTCTGGCGCATGCGCTGGAAGGCATTGCCGGAGCCGAGCGCCGTCACCGCCAGGGTGGCAGCGATGTGAAGGATGCCGCCCAACAGCAGCGCGCCGACGACCGCACGCCAGTCGAGCTCGCGGATCCATCTGGGAAGCTTCATGACCGCCTCACCGGCACGCTGTTTTCTGGATCTGCGGCATGGTCTTGCCGGCACCGCCGTCGTACATCGCGGCGGCCCAGGCGGGGTCGTGCACGGTGAACGCCAGCGTGATCCTGCTCCCCCCGCCGATGGGCAGCCAGTTTCCGGGCCGTGCGTCGCGCGCCAGCGTGATCACCGCCCGCCCGTCCGGCTCCCGCATCGCCGTGTCGCTGTTGTAGCCGTAGCGCTCCGCCGCGTTCTGGATGAGCCGGCCCTGGCCGTCGAAGGCGGCCAGACTCCACCAGGCGCCGTCGAAGCTCTCCATGACGATGGCGTACTCGCAGGCCGAATGCAGCCGGCCGCCGGCGCTGTCGGTCTTGGCGCGATAGGTCAGCTCCAGCGTCGAGGCGAGCGGCAGCAGCCCGTTCCTCGCCGTGTGCGCGCGCGTGTAAGGATCGGCGTCCGGCCGTCCGGCGGCAACCCAGGTGGTCCACGGGCCGAATGTGCGCGTCGAGAGACGCGAGCCGCCCTCGATCATGTACCAGGCCGTGCCGAGGCCGCCGCCGACGGCAAGGGCCACGAACACGACCAAGTTGGCAAAGATGTTGCCGATCAGGCCCAGTTTGCGCCCCTCCGCGCTTCAATTATCAAGAATTATCAAGGCCGCGATTGCGCGCCAATTGCCGGAGCCTCCGCGCGCCGGTCGGACCCTGCCGGGGCCGGTCTCGCCTTTGTGTCGGGAGCGCGGCCCTTCGGAGCGCCGGGCGCGTCGGCACTTCCCGGTGCGGTGGCCGGCGTCGCTTCCACGCCATTGGCCCGGCGCATGGTCTCGGCCAGCCGCTTCAGGGCGTCCCGCGTCTGGTCGGGCATGATACTGGTCTTCTTCTGCGTCGCCTGCGCCACTTGCGCCTGCGCCAGACCGGGATCGGTGCGCTTGAGCTCGGCCAGGCGCTGCTGCTCCGCCACCTGGTTTGGATGCATCGGCAGGCCCATGATCTGCGGGATCGGCCGGTTGTTGTGCGCTACCGACATGAAAGCGTGCCAGGCCTTGGCTGGCAAACTGCCCCCCGTGATGTTGGCCATCGGCCGGAAATCGTCGTAGCCGACCCAGACGCCCGTGACGAGCGCCCCCGTGAAGCCGACGAACCACGCGTCGCGATAGTTCGTGCTGGTGCCGGTCTTGCCGGCCGCCGTGGTGAAGTCGAGGGTCGCCGCCTTGCCCGTGCCTTCGTTCACCACGGCCTGCATCATCAGGTTCATATTCTCGACGACCTTGGTGCTGAGCACCTGCGGCGGCGGCGGCTCGTCACGGTCATGCGTGTAGATGAGGTCGCCCTTGGAATTGAAGATGTCGAGGATGGCGTAGGGCTTGGAGAGCTTGCCGCCGTGCGCGAACACGGCATAGGCCGAAGTGTGGTCGAGCGGGGTGATGCCCGTGTCGCCCAGCGCCATCGAGCAGGTTTTCTTCACGCCTTTGACGCCGAGCCGCTGCGTCATCTCCAGCACCTTCTCGCGCCCCACCTTCAGCGACAGCGACACGGCCGGCACGTTGAGCGACACCTTGAACGCGTCGATGGCCGGCATCGAGCGCCCGGAGCCGCCGCCGCCGTTGTAATTGCGCGGCGCCCAGTTGCCGCACGCGCCGCCGAAGTCCTGCACCAGCGATCGTGGGCCGTAGCCGTTCTCGAACGCCGTCGTGTAGACGTAGAGCTTGAAGGAGGAGCCCGGCTGGCGGTGCGCGTGTGCCGCGCGGTTGAACTGGTTTTCCTCGTAGTCGAGGCCGCCGACCATCGCCCGCACGGCGCCATCGGGCTCCATCGACACCATGGCGCCGGTGTAGGAGTTGCCGCGCTGGCGTCCGGTCCCGGTCTGGCGCAGGGTATTCTCCATCGCCTCCTGCGCGGCGCGCTGCAGGTTGAGGTCGACGGTGGTGCGCGCGGTGAGCACGTAGTGGCCGCGGCCTTCCGCCACGCGCTGGATCTCCTCGAAGGCCCAGTCGAGGAACCAATCGGGCGTGTGGGTCGGGCGCGTTTCGATGATCCTGGCGGGGTTGAGCCGGGCGGCGTGCACTTGGCCCGCGCTCATGTAGCCAGCCTCCACCAGATTGGTGAGCACGTCGTTGGTGCGGGCGCGCGAGGCCGGCAGGTTGATGTGAGGGGCGAACTTCGAGGGAGCCTTGAAAAGACCGGCCATCAGGGCGGCTTCGGCCAGGTTCACCTCGCGTGCCGACTTGCCGAAATAGAATTGCGCGGCGGCCTCCACCCCGAATGCGCCGCCTCCGAGATAAGCGCGGTCGAGATAGAGTTTGAGGATTTCCCGCTTGGTGAAGCGCGACTCGAGCAGCAGCGCCAGAAAGGCTTCCTTGACCTTGCGCTGGATCGACCGTTCCGAGGAAAGGAACAGGTTCTTGGCGAGCTGCTGGGTGATGGTCGAGCCGCCTTGCACCACCTCGTTGGCGCGTGCGTTCTCGAACAGCGCACGCGCCGTGCCGAAGATGTCCACGCCGAAGTGCTCGTAAAAGCGGCGATCCTCGGTGGCGAGCGTGGCCTTGATCAGGTGGTCGGGGATCTCCGCCAGCGGGACTGCGTCGTTGTGCAGGATGCCGCGCAGACCGATCTCGGCTCCATTGCGGTCGAGGAACTTGACCGCATACTTGCCGGTATTGATCTTGTTCTCGTCGAACTCGGTCAGCGCCGGGATGGCCAGGGTGAACATCACGACCAGGCCGCCGGCGCCCAGCGTCAGCCCCTCCGAGACCGCTTCGTTGGCGATGCGCCTCCAGCCGGCCAGCCGGAAGCGCGCAAAGAAGCTGGAGAAGGCGTTCCAGCGCTCCTGCATGGTCTGCCAGGTCTCGGCGAGCTGTGAATCGATCCAGGAGTCGATGCCCAGCCAGTCGATCACCCGCTTGCGGCCGCTCTGCCTGAAGAACCAGTCGTGCATGATGCCTGGCCTCTTGCGCTCTCAAGCTTTTCCAACCCGGCAGTGAACGCCTGACCCGCCCGTCCACGCAACCCACGGGGCGATAGAGAGAATCACGGGCGATTGGCACTCCACCCTAGCACCGTCCCGAGCTGCGGCGCGAGAGGAACGTTTCGGGCGCGAATTTGTGCCTTTTTGGGCGGGCGCAGGGTCGGGGCGGACGCCGAGCGCACGAACGCCTGTCCTGAGCTTCTGGCGGCGGCGGGTGCGGGCCTGTCGCCGGCGGATTTCCTGGCTTCCTGCGCCCAAACACACACGCGCACCGCTCTCCGCGTGTCGATGACACGCGGAGCCACACGCTCGCGGTCTTGCCCATCTCGCGGAGCTTGGCGCTCGTCATGTTATTCCAGCCTCGGCCTGAGATGGGGTCAGACCCGCGGGGTCTGACCCCGGATGCGCCAGCGGCCAGGGTCGGCATGGAATAGACGATCTCGCCGCGCTCGCGGACGATATCGAAAGCGCGCCTGCCAAACGACGTCGCAAAACACAACGCATCAACCACCACGTTCGTGTCGAGCACGAAGCGGGGCCTATCGCTCATTCAGGATGTCCTGAAGGACCTCCGGCGTGAGCCCGCGCGCTACGGCTCGCTCCGAAATGAGGTCCATGACCTCCTCGAGCGTGCGCGCGGACTCGAGCTTTGCATCGACCTCACGCACCTCGACGCGTACCTGAGCCTCGGGATCGGCGAACTCCTTCGCCCACTCAGGCGGCAGCTCGCGCGCCTTGACGATCTTCTGGATGATGGTCATGCGCCAACAATACGCGAGGCCACCGAACACCGCAACGAGCGGTCGCGTGCTGCCCACCTCGTTGTTGGGTCGAAGGTCAGCGCTTCGGGCTGCCCCTCACCCTCGGAACAAGTCCGAGGGCAGGCCCCGACCCTCTCCCCGCGCTGGTGAAGTGCGAGGAAATGTCGGCGTAGCGCGGGGAGAGGGAGATGCGGCGCGTTTACCGCGATGGCGGTTATCCCCGCAGGCGCTACACGTGCCTATCATGCGCTCGCCGCTGCCCTGACGGGGCGTTTGGATCCAACACCTGACGTGGCAGCGGCCGGCGCCTGGAAGGTAGGCCCTCGTTGGGGGGCCGAGATCCAGGAGGCTCTGGCCGACCGCTAGTGGCGAAGCGCCAGTAATGGCGGGGAGCTGCTGGCCGCCTTCAGTGGCTCAAGGTGCGATCGCTTTGCTCCGATGAGGGGCGAGGCGGGAAGCCAAAGGGCGGCCCGGGACAGAAATCGCCGAGCGCGGGTGCCGGAAGG
>DATEVP010000234.1:0-11000 GCA_035258465.1 Hyphomicrobiaceae bacterium | reverse complement strand
TTTCCTGCCATGGAAGGCGCTCGCTGGGCGAATGGCCGCGCTAGATGTGTAGTGCGTTACACACCATTTAAGCACTTGGGCGTTGTCCGTCAACCGGATCCAGGAGATCGAAATGGACGCCCCTACTCCGCCGCCTGCCTGAGCGCGGGGGCGGCGGCCTTCACGTCGGCGTCGACGTGCAGCTCGAACTTGGCGAAGTTCTGGTTGAACATGTCGACCAGCGCGCGGGCCTGGGCGTCGTAGGCGGCCTTGTCGGCCCAGGTCTCGCGCGGGTTGAGGATCGCGCTCTCGACGCCGGGGAGCGCGGTCGGCACATGGAAGCCGAACAGGGGGTCGGTGCGCATCGGCTGCGTCTTGAGCGCGCCGGACAGCGCCGCATCGAGCAGCGCCCGGGTGGCCTTGATCGGCATGCGACGCCCCGTCCCGAACTTGCCGCCGGTCCAGCCGGTGTTGACCAGCCAGCAGTCGACCTTGTGGCGGGCGATCAGCTCGCGCAGCATGTTGCCGTAGACGCTCGGGTGGCGCGGCATGAACGGCGCGCCGAAGCAGGTCGAGAACGTCGCCTGCGGCTCCTTGCCCAGGCCCTTCTCGGTGCCGGCGACCTTGGCCGTGTAGCCGGAGAGGAAATGATACATGGCCTGGCTCGGCGAGAGCCTGGCGATCGGCGGCAGGATGCCGAACGCGTCGGCCGTCAGCATGACGATGTTCTTGGGATGGCCGGCAACGCCGGTCTTGCTGGCGTTGGAGATGAATTCGAGCGGGTAGGCCGAGCGCGTGTTCTCGGTCAGCCGGCCGTCGTCGAAATCGGGCACGCGCGTGGCGGGGTCGAGGATGACGTTCTCCAGCACCGTGCCGAAGCGGTTGGAGGCAGCCCAGATCTCGGGCTCGGCTTCCTGCGAGAGGCGGATGGTCTTGGCGTAGCAGCCGCCCTCGAAATTGTAGACGCCGTTCTCGGACCAGCCGTGCTCGTCGTCGCCCAGCAGCGTGCGCTTGGGATCGGCGGAAAGCGTGGTCTTGCCCGTGCCCGAGAGGCCGAAGAAGACGGCCGAGTCGCCCTTCGGCCCGACGTTGGCCGAGCAGTGCATCGGCATCACGCCGGTCTGCGGCATCAGCCAGTTGAGATAGGTGAACACCGACTTCTTGGTCTCGCCGGCGTAGGACGAGCCGCCGATCAGGACGAGGCGCTTGGCGAAGTTGCAGGCGATCACCGTCTGCGAGCGCACGCCATGGCGTTTCGGGTCGGCCTTGAAGCTCGGCAGGTTGACCACGGTGAACTGCGGCTTGAAGCCGGCGAGCTCATCGGTGCGCGGCAGGCGCAGAAGATGGCGGATGAACAGGGCATGCCACGCGTACTCCATGAAGACGCGTGTGCTCAGCCGGTGCGCCGGATCGGCGCCGGCGAACAGATCCTGCACGAACAGCTCGCGCGACTTGGCATGCTCGCCGAAGTCCGCCCACAGGAGGTCGAACTGCTCCGGAGCCATCGGCTTGTTGTTGTCCCACCACACGGCCTTTTCGGTGGTGGCGTCGCGCACGGTGAACTTGTCCTGCGCCGAGCGGCCGGTGTGCGCGCCGGTCTCCACCGCCAGCGCGCCGGAAACGGCAAAGCGCGCCTCGCCCCTGCCGATCGCAAGCTCGATCAGCTCCGCCTCGCCCGTGTTGTGGTGGACGTTGGCGGAGACGTTCAGTGCAAGGGTGTCACTCGTCATGAGCCGATCGCCGCTTCTCTACCAAAAACGCACTCCAAACGCACTGGCCGCCGGACCGCTGCCGGCACCGCCTCAGCTTGTCATCCCGCTGGTCCCGTGAGCGGGGCAGAAAGCCTACACGTCTCCTGCGCACCGCGCATCATGCCCGTCCGGTCCTGCCCGCACCGGGCTATCAGGTTTAGGCGAAGCCGCCCCACTTTGAAACCAGCATAGTCGCCGCATCGGGCCGCAGCGCAATCCTTGTTTAATTCACATGCAGGCGTAGCCGAGGCTGCATCGGCAACGCGGGGCTATCAAATTCGGTTGCGCATTCATGCGCGCGCCTGCCTTTTCGCCCTGGCTTCGCCGGCCAGGGCCACCAGGACGTTGCGCGCCTCGGCTGGCGTGCGCACCGGGCTCGGGAAGTCGATCCGCGCTGCCGTTGTGCGATGCAACAAATCGGCGCCGGCCGGGTCGACCGCACACATCCGCCACGCCCCCGGCGCGCATCGCGCCAGCTCGGTGGCGTATAGGGCGATCGCATCCGCATGGTCGCTGTTCATGTGCTCGATGATGCCGGCTTCCGCCTCGATCAAACCGCGTGCATCGGCAACGTCGATGAGGAGGCCCTCGGGTTTGAGGTCGACGATGCGGCCAAAGCCGCCGACGTAGTGGCCCCTGCTCGGCGCCAGCCGGTAGACGGAGAAATCGGTAAAGCCGGCGTAGCCCTCCGCGGAAGGATGGCGCGCGAGGAAACGGCGCATGGCCGTGGCGCTGCCGGCTGGCTTGGCTTCTCCGATCAGCGTCAAGCGCCCTCCGGTCAATGGATCGCCGAGGTCGCCGGTGCCGTCGAGCAGCACGCTGGCGCGCGCGTCGTTCTGCAGGTTCTTCGTGTGCAGCGCCAGGTTGGAGATGAGGAATATGGGCGCCCCGTCCGGCTCGGTTGCGACCAGCACGAGAGAAGCGTAAGGATGCCCGGTCTCGCGGTCGAGCGTGGCCAGCGAGCCTTTCAGCGCCGTGCGCATGAGGCGGCGCGCCGCCGGAGCCGGCTCTTCCGGCTGAACGGGCGCGGGAACGGGCGCGGGGTTGTCAACAGACATGGCGGACCCACTGCTGTTGCGGGGGCAGAACATTCGGGTAACAATACGGCCTAGCCCGACGGCCTTGCCACAATTTGCGCATGGCGGAACCATAAAGCCCCAATCTGGGCGCGGTCGAGGAAGCCGAGGTCATGAAAGAGAAAAGTACCATCGTTCTGGTCGATGACGAGCGCAATATCCTCACCTCGCTCGGAATGGCGCTGGAGGCGGAGGGTTACAAGGTCCGCACCTACGCCGATGGGGCGGCGGCGCTGGACGCGCTGACGGAGGAGCCGGCCGACCTCGGCATCCTCGATATCAAGATGCCGCGCATGGACGGCATGGAGCTGTTGCGGCGCCTGCGCCAGACGACCGACATGCCGGTGATCTTCCTCACCTCCAAGGACGAGGAGATCGACGAGCTGTTCGGGCTCAAGATGGGCGCGGACGACTACATCGCCAAGCCGTTCTCGCAGCGCCTGGTGGTGGAGCGCGTCAAGGCGGTGCTGCGGCGCTTCCAGCCCAAGGACCCCGGCGGGGCGGCGGCCGAAGCTGCCCGCGTGCTGGAACGGGGCAAGCTGAGGCTCGATCCCGAGCGCCACACCTGCCATTGGGACGGCCATCCCGTCATGCTGACGGTGACGGAGTTCCTCATCCTGCAGGCGCTGGCGACGCGCCCGGGCGTGGTGAAGACGCGCGATGCGCTGATGGATGCCGCCTACGACGACCAGGTCTACGTCGACGACCGCACCATCGACAGCCACATCAAGCGCTTGCGCAAGAAGTTCAAGCAGGCCGATGAAAGCTTCGACGTGATCGAGACGCTCTACGGCGTCGGCTACCGCTTCAAGGAGGCCTAGGCCCTAGTGTGATGATCGAGAAATTCGCCGTTGCTCGCGGCATGCCTCGGAGCGAATTTCTCGATCTGAATCACACTAGCATCATTTAACTGGCTAGTGTCCTTTCGATCTCCGACGAACTTCGCGATCGGGACACTAGAAAGGCGATGGCTGTCGAGATGGAGGGTTCACGCTTTGGCGCCGGCGCCCGAGACACGCTGAAACGCGGGATCTCCAGCTCCGCCGCCCACATCGGCAGGTTCGGCAGATTTGCCCGCAAGCTCGGCGCGCCGGCCGCGGGCGTTGCTGCGCACGCGCGCTCGCTCGCGCGCCGCATCCACCTCTACGAGTTCCTGACCTACGGCCCGCTGATCCGCTTCGTCTCCAAGACGCTGCGCCGCAGGATCGTCTTCGCCAATTCCATCGGCCTCGCCATCCTGCTCGGCGGCATCTTCTATCTGAGCCAGTATCATGCGTGGCTGATCGACGCCAAACGCGACAGCCTGCGCGCCCAGGGCGAGATCGTCGCCGCCGCGATTGCCGCGAATGCCACGGTCGAGACGGGTCGCATCGTGCTCGATCCCGACCGGCTGCCGGAGCTCGAGGGGTCGCGCAGCCCCTTCCGCGACGATGCGTTCGCCGCCCTGCAACTGCCGATTGCGCCCGAGCGTGTCGCGCCGATCCTGCGCCGCCTGGTGCCGCCGACCGACACCCGCGCGCGCGTCTATGCGCAGGACGGCACGCTGATTGTCGATACGGCCCAGCTGCTGACGCGCGGGCAGGTCGCCCGCCCCGACACCGGCCAGGAGGAGCGCGTCAAGGTCAAGAACGCCTGGACGCGCTTTCTCTCCTGGCTCATGCGCGGGGATCTGCCGGTCTACCGCGAGATCGGCGGCGCCAATGGCACCGCCTATCCGGAGGTGCGCATGGCGCTGAGCGGGTCGACAACGCCAATGCTGCTCGTCAACGAGAAGGGCGAGCAGATCGTCTCGATGGCCGTGCCGATCCAGTACAGAAAAGCCATGCTGGGGGTGCTGCTGCTGTCCACGCGGCCGGGCGAGATCGACGAGATCCTGGCCGAGGAGCGCAACATCATCCTCGCCCTGGCGCTGATCGCGCTGGCCGCCACCCTGCTCGCCTCCACGCTGCTTGCCCGCACCATCGCCGGCCCCATGCGCCGGCTCTCGGAGGCAGCCGAGAACGTCAGCCGCAACATCAGGACGCGCCACGACTTGCCCGAGCTCGCCCAGCGCGCCGACGAGGTGGGCCAGTTGGCCACCGCGTTCCGCAAGATGACCGCGTCCCTCTATCAGCGCATCGAGGCGAGCGAGCGGTTTGCCCAGGATGTCGCCCACGAGCTGAAGAACCCGCTCACCGCCGCGCGCTCGACGGCCGAGGCGCTCGCTTACGCCAAGACGCCGGAGACCCAGCAGGCGCTGGTGCGGGAGATCCAGGAGGAGCTGAAACGCCTCAACAAGCTCATCAACGATGTGTCGAACGCGGCGCGCATGGATGCGCAGCTGGCGATCGAGGAAATCGAGCCCGTCGATATGCGCCTGGTGCTGCGCGGCGTGGTCGACGTGTTCAGCGATATTCTGAGCCATGATTCGCGGCGCGTGGTTCTGGACATCGCCGAGGTCGCGAACAATCCGGCGGCCTTCGTGGTGCAGGGGCACGACGCCCGCCTCGGCCGCGTCATCACCAATCTGCTGGACAATGCCGTCTCCTTTTCCCCCGAGCACGGGGTGGTGACGGTGAGCGCGCGCCGCACGGGCGCCGAGGTCGAGATCGTGGTCGACGACGATGGGCCCGGCATCCCGGCCGACAACCTGGAGGTGATCTTCAACCGCTTCTACTCCGACCGCCCGCAGACCGACCGCACGGTCGGCAAGAACTCGGGGCTCGGTTTGAGCCTCTCGCGCGAGATCGTCTCCACCTATGGCGGTCGCATCTGGGCGAGCAACCGCAAGGCGGAGCCGGGTGCGTCGGCGCAAGCGCAAGAAGACCAGGCCGGGCTGAACGACCAGCGCGTGGACGGTGTCGCCGGCGCCCGTTTCATCGTTCGGCTGCCGGCCACCGGTGCCGCGCCGTCGAGGGGAGCGCAGCTGCTTGGACGACGCAACTGAGCTCGTGCACGGGACGTGCGTGGCGCTCGGCCGGGCCGCAGCCCTGCTGCGCGGGCCCTCGGGGTCCGGCAAGTCCGACCTCGCGCTACGATTCCTGTTCCTGGCGCGGCGCGGCCCCGCCGCCCTGGAGCCGCCTACCTTGGTGGCGGACGATCAGGTGCAGCTCCAGCGCGACGGCAACCGGATCCTGGTCAAGGCGCCGGAGAGCATCCGCGGCAGAATCGAGGTGCGCGGCGTCGGCATCGTCGAGGTGAAGTCCCACCCTGGCGCCGAGCTGGCGCTGGTCGTGGACCTCGTCTCGCCCGAGGAGGTGCCGCGAATGCCGGACGGCAATGAAGTGGCGCGGCTGCTGGGCGTGGACGTGCCCCTGGTGCGGCTGGCGCCCTGGGAGGCCTCGGCTCCCATCAAGCTGGCGGTGGCCCTGGCCCGCGCCCGCCGGGCCTACGGATAACCGGCTCTTTCCGCTTGCATCGCGCGGGGCGCCTGAACCATGATGCGCCGCCTTGGCGACCCGTCGCCAGGGAGGATGCGCCGGCGGCCACCCTCCGAATAGGAATGCGGACCTGCATATGATCGGCGTCGTTATTGTCGCCCATGGAGGCCTTGCCGGGGAATTTCGCGCCGCACTCGAGCATGTGGTCGGACGGCAGGAGCGCCTGGAGTCCTTCTCGATCGGCCCGGAGGACGACGTCGAGCTGCGTCGCACGGAGCTGATCGAGGCCATCCGCCACGTCGATGCGGGCAAAGGGGTGATCGTGCTGACCGACATGTTCGGCGGCACGCCCTCCAACCTCGCCATATCGGTCATGGGCGAGACGGGGGCGGAAGTGCTGGCCGGCATCAATCTGCCGATGCTGATCAAGCTCGCCAGCGTGCGCGGCGAGGCGACGCTCGCCGAGGCCGTGAATGCGGCCAAGGAAGCGGGCCGCAAGTACATCAGCGTGGCCAGCCAGGTCTTGTCGGGCGAGCCCTGAGCGGCAGGGAGCCGGCGTCGTGTTGAAGAGCGACAAGCCGTGCGCGGTGGTTACGATCCGCAACCGCAAGGGCCTGCATGCGCGCGCCTCGGCCAAGTTCGTCAAGTGCGCCGAAAGCTTCGATGCGACCGTGCGCGTCATTCGCGACGGCCATGCGGTCGGCGGCACCTCCATCATGGGGCTGATGATGCTGGCGGCGGGCCCGGGCACGGAGATCACGCTCGAGGCAGAGGGGCCGGAGGGTCCCGAGGCGATCGAGGCGCTCGTCGCGCTGATCGAGGCGGGCTTCGGCGAAGAGGGCTGAGACGCCTGCCTGCCCCATGGCAAAGGGGCGCCTTTCGGCGCCCCTCTCTTGTGTTGTCGGCCTGCGGGCTAGTTGGTCAGCCGCAGCGTCGAGATCTTGAGCGCGATGTCGCGGAAGGCCGCCTTCAGCGCGTCGCCGGTCGTCGCCTCGTAGAAGTGGCTGGCGTCGGTGGCGCAGTTTTGCAGAAGCGTCTTGGCCGTCTCGTTCACCTGGAAGCCGACGGCGAACACCTCGATCTTGCCGCCGTTCACCGGAGCCTTCATCGCCGTGCAGAGGCTCGTAGCCTGGGGAGACGATTTGCCGTTCTCGGAGTTGCAGTTGATGTCGGGACTCATATCCGAGTTCTTGGCCTCCACGCCCTTGCAGTAGTTGATGTTGTACTCGCCGTCCGTCATCAGCACCGCAATCTTTTTGAGTTTCGGCATGCCCTCGGAGGTGGTTACCGTCAGGTCGCTGTAGGGACTAGCCGCGCTCGCGGCGGGGAACAGATAGTTCCAGTTGGGCGAGAGCAGATACCAGGCCCACGCGGTCCCCAGGTGACCCGCCGTCGAGCCGCTCGTCGTGAGCTTGTCGATGCGCTGCTTGAGCTCGGTCTTGTCGTTGGAGAGCGGAAAGATTGCGTTGACCTCGGTGTCGGTGTAGTTCGCCACCCCACAGGAGGTATCCGTGTCGGTGCCGAAATAGCCCTTGCCCACGAAAGCCGTTGTCGGCGGAGCATCGGTATACTTCTCGTTGCCGATGCGCTCAGTCACGCACTTGGACGAGATCACCCAGGTCTTGTTGCCGCCCCCACCCGCCTTCGGAAACCTGATCCACTGGCTGGTCGGTTGCTTGGACGTGTCCGACATGTCTCCGCTGGTAAAGATCTGCGGGCTCGAGGAGGTGTTGGCGGTTACGGTCCCGCGCACCAGGGGTGCCAAGGCCGTGCCGACATTGACGGCCGCTGAGAACGGCGCCAGGGCCACCCGAGAGGTGATCTGGCTCTGGTCGTCCCAGACGACGATGTCGATCAGGTCCTTGGCCGCTGCCTTGAGGTCGTCGATTTTCGTGCAGGGGCTGCACATCGATCCGGTCACGTCGAGCATGAGGGCAACCTCGAGGTTCGACCCCCCGTTGCCGCCGACCTTGAGCTCGGCGGTGGCCGTCGTCTTCATCCTGATGCAGCCGTAGTAGTTGCCCTGGCAGCCGGCCGGGGCGCCCGCTTCCGAGCCTTGGTGGAAGAGCGAGTTGAGAACGCCGAGGAAGGGCGTCCTGACCCACGAGGTGGCGGTGACCTTGAACTCGGTGTTCTGGGCGTTCGGCGAGAACTCGATCGAGCTGGTGACGACGTTCTTCGGCTTGGCCTCGTTGAAGTAGGCCGTTGCCGCCGCGGAGGCCTTGTTGATGGTGTCGGTGGTCTCGACCTGGGCGACCCGGCCGGCTGCCAGCGCGGCCGCGTCGAGCGCCGACTGCGTCTGGGAATTGGCGCTGTAGACCTTGCCGAAATCGACGGCGAGGCCGACGAACGCGGTGAGCGGGATCACCAGCAGGCCGAAGGTCATGCCCACCGTTCCGGCGCGGTCGCCGAAAAAGCGGCGGACCAGACGCCTTTGCCGGCGTCCGCCGGGCTGGTCACTCGTTGACAAGGCTGGCGGCGCGGCGGTCCGGCCACCGGTCCAGGACAATGGAGGCATGAGACGCTCCCCTTCGATTGGTTTTGTGCGCGCAGTATTCGCTGGCATTGCTTTAGAACATGTAAAGAAAACGACGCAGTAGAAAGAATTTTGGTCACAAATTTATTCGTATTTGGGGCGCATTTTATTAAAATGTCGGCGGCCGAATTAATTCACAAGAAACCAATTTTACTTGGGATCGTGGGTGCTGATCTGAAAGAACACCGCTCCAGCCGGGAGTTGGAGCTCAGCGGCCGCCGTGAAATCATCTTCCGCCACCCCACTCGGGCGAGCGGTGCGGGCCGCAATAGGCTCCGCAGACCGCGGCTTCGGCCCCGCGGCCTTTGGGCGCGACAGCGTGGTTCAGATCAGAAGCGAGTTAGAAGCGAGGCCACAGCGCCAGCACGGCGATCACGCCGGCCCCGATCAGAGCCCGCATCTGATCGATCTCGCTGGCAAGGAAGCCACGCCATGCGGTCTCCGAGAGCAGCAGGACAAATGCAACAATCGCTCCCCAAAGAATCACGTTGAAAAGCCAGCCCGAGAAGCTGTCGACCATGGGGGAACTCCTTTTGTCGGCGCCCGCGCGGGATCAGGCTACTACGACCAAAGTCTAGCGGGTAGGACGTCAGCGGGCACGTGCGAAGGGCTTGGAGCACCGCGGCTCGGACCTTGCCAAAGCAGGCCACGACTGTCGGGCACCGCCTGCGGCGAGGATACATAACGACTTCTTTATATCTTTATTGCGAGGTGGGCGGCCTGTGGCTATAGAGGGTCCATTCGAACCCGCGCGGGCGGCAATCCGCCGGCGCAACCCGAAACACCTCAGGACCCTAGCAAATGGCGGCTCGCAGCGACTACGTGGTGAAGGACATCGGCCTCGCCGACTGGGGCCGCAAGGAAATCGCCATCGCCGAAACCGAGATGCCGGGCCTGATGGCGATCAGGCGCGAGTACGGCAAGGCTGCCCCGCTGAAGGGCGCGCGCGTCGCCGGCTCGCTGCACATGACCATCCAGACCGCCGTGCTGATCGAGACCCTGAAGGCGCTGGGCGCCGACGTGCGCTGGGCCTCCTGCAACATCTATTCGACGCAAGATCACGCCGCAGCCGCCGTCGCCGCGGGCGGCACGCCCGTGTTCGCCGTCAAGGGCGAGAGCCTCGTCGACTACTGGGACTACACCCACCGCATCTTCGAGTGGGGCGACGCCGGCACCCCCAACATGATCCTCGACGACGGCGGCGATGCCACGCTGCTGATCCATCTGGGCCTGCGCGCCGAGAAGGGCGACACCAAGTTCCTCGATGGCGCCAGCAACGAGGAGGAGGAGGTGCTCTACGCCTCGATCAAGAAGCGGCTGAAGGACAAGCGCGGCTGGTATGGCGAGAACGCCAACAACATCCGCGGCGTCACCGAGGAGACGACCACCGGCGTGCACCGGCTCTACGAGATGCACAAGAAGGGCACGCTGCTGTGGCCCGCCATCAACGTCAACGACTCGGTCACCAAGTCCAAGTTCGACAACCTCTACGGCTGCCGCGAGAGCCTGGTCGACGGCATCCGCCGCGGCACCGACGTGATGATGGCGGGCAAGGTCGCGTTCGTGGCGGGCTACGGCGACGTCGGCAAGGGCTCGGCCGCCTCGCTCAGGCAGGCCGGGTGCCGCGTGCTCGTCGCCGAGGTCGACCCGATCTGCGCCCTGCAGGCGGCCATGGAAGGCTACGAGGTCACCACCATGGACAATGCCGCCCCGCGCGCCGACATCTTCGTCACCGCCACCGGCAACATCGACGTCATCACGGTGGAGCACATGCGCGCCATGAAGGACCGGGCGATCGTTGCCAACATCGGCCACTTCGATAGCGAGATCCAGGTGGCTGCCTTGAAGAACTTCAAGTGGCACAACGTCAAGCCGCAGGTCGACGAGGTCGAGTTCCCGGACGGCAAGCGGATCATTCTCTTGTCGGAGGGGCGGCTGGTGAACCTCGGCAACGCCATGGGCCACCCGAGCTTCGTCATGTCGTCGTCCTTCTCCAACCAGACGCTGGCGCAGATCGAGCTGTTCACCAATCCCGGCAAGTACGAGCGTCAGGTCTATACGCTGCCCAAGCACCTCGATGAGAAAGTGGCGCGCCTGCACCTCGACAAGATCGGCGTGAAGCTCACCCTACTCAGCGACAAGCAGGCCGCCTACATCAGCGTGCCCCAGCAGGGGCCCTACAAGCCGGACACCTATCGGTATTGAGGACACGGGGTCAGACCCCGTTGCGTCTCAGCCGACCCACTTCTCGAAGAAGGTGCTGAGCGGGTCGGGGCGGTAGCTGGCGAAGGGGCCGCGC
>DATEVP010000233.1:0-7177 GCA_035258465.1 Hyphomicrobiaceae bacterium | reverse complement strand
GGGCGAGCCGATCCGGCTCGAAACACGACTTGCCAATCCCGTCATGAAGGGCGGCGAGGCGCACAAGAACTACCTGCGCATCGCGCTGCAGGGCTGCAAGCCCGAGCCCACCGAGAACCGCACGCCGGTCAACGTCTCGTTCGTCATCGACCGGTCGGGCTCCATGTCCGGCCCGCGCATCGCCCAGGCGCGCGAGGCCGCCATCATGGCCATCAACCGCCTGCAGCCCAATGACATCGCCTCGGTCGTGATCTTCGACCAGACAGTCGACGTGCTGGTGCCCGCGCAACACGTCACCGATCCCAACCAGATCACCGATCCCATCAGGCTCATCGGCGCGCGCGGCTCGACCGCCATCCACGCCGGCGTGCTGCAGGGCGCCGCCGAGGTCGCCAAGAACAAGGATGCGCGGCGGCTCAACCGCGTCGTACTGCTCTCGGATGGCCAGGCCAACGTCGGCCCCGCCCGGACGGCCGACTTTGCGCTGCTCGGGCAGGCGCTCTTCTCTCAGGGCATCTCGGTCAGCACGATCGGGCTGGGGCTCGGCTACAACGAGGATCTGATGCTGCAGCTCGCCCGCACCAGCGACGGCAATCACGCCTTCGCGCGCGACCCTTCCGATCTCATCAACATCTTCAACAAGGAGTTCAGCGACGTGCTGGGCTCCTGCGCGCAGACCGTCTCCGTCGACGTCGAGTTCAAGGCCGGCGTGCGGCCGGTGCGGGCTCTGAGCCGCGAGGGCGTCATCGATGGCCAGCGGGCGCAATTCACGCTGAACCAGGTTTACGCGGCAACCGAGCACTACATCCTGCTGGAGGTGGAGGTCGACAAGGCCCTGGCGGAGGCCGCAGCAACTCCGGGCGAGCAGGAGTTCGGCCTCGTCAAGGTCGCCTACACCGTGCCGGAAAGCGGCGCCATGCAGGCGCTCGACGCCCCGATCCGCGGCCGCTTCAGCAAGGTGGACGATGAGGTCAAAGCTGCCCGCGACCTGAAGGTGACCGAGGCGGTGGTCGAGCAGACGACGCGCGAGCGCACCCAGCGCGCCGTCACGTTGCAAGACCAGGGCAAGATCAAGGAAGCGCGCGACTTGATGATGCAGAACGCCACCGAGATCAACGCTCTTGCGGCGACCATTCCGCTCTCCCAACACATGCGCGACCTGCAAACCCAATACTATGCCCTGGGCGCACAGGCGGCGCCCGCCACGGGCGATCACTTGCTTGCCGGGCGCAAGGCGATGCGCGCGCTTCAGGCGCCGGCCGCCAACGCCGGCGTGCGCTACTGAAGCAGAGGGGCCGCGCACGCTGGATGGCCCGCGCGGCCTCTACTCTCGAGCTCGTTGTTGGCCTACCGGCTCAGCCTGAAGTGCGCCCAGCCGGCGCTGCTGGTCAGCCGCACGTTCTGGCTGCTGCCGCGCACGACGATGTAGATCGTGCCGGACACGTTGTATTCGCTGTTGTAGAAGCTGCCCTCGAACCGGTTCGAGCCGACCTGGCGCACGGTGGCCGTCTGCTCCGCCCTGGCCGAAGGCGTCGCGCACACCGCTCTCATCGTATAACTGCTGGAAGTCCGGCGCCGGTAATTCGCCCGGCAGCGGGCCTTCTCCTTCGCACCAGAAGAGAACGAGACGGAGCCGCCGCCGCTCCAGGAGCCTTCGAGACTGGAAGACTGGGCTTGGCCGGTGCCGGCCAGACCCCACACCATCAACCCCGCCAGCGCGAACGCTCCCGCCCCGGCTGATTTCACGTAGAGGAGTTGCCCCGGATAACCACCCATCGTTCTTCTCATTGCCAGCGCCCCTGTTGAAAATTGAGCCGTCTGCACAACGCACGATGCCGCGCACCATAGCGCCGACAGGCCTAGGGCGCACGCGTGACAGGCCGATTACACACTGAGTCGGTGCAGGCGGCTCGCTCAGTCGGCACGCACGCCTGCTCGCTAGTTCGGGCAGGGCACTGCAGCGAAGTTCCTGCCATCCTGGGACCAGCAAATCTTGGGGCTGCGGGGCGCTTCCGGTCCCTCCCGCCTGGGGCGGGCTTCTCGGGTTTCCTGCGCCGGCCTGCGCGCCGGCTTGGGCTTTTCAACTGCCTTGGCCACGCAGCGTCCATCGACTTCCTTTTCGCCCTTGTCGCATTCGAGCGGGCAGACGCGCTCCTTGCGGCTCAGCACCGCTTCCAGCGCAACCGAGGATGGCTCCTCCGTTGGCATCGTCACCTTGGCGTAGCGGGCGAATTCCCCCAGCGCCTCCCTGGCCTTGCCGCCCCACCGCCCGTCGACGGTTCCCGGATCGCAGCCGACACGCTTGAGCTCCGTTTGCAGCGCCCGGGCCAGCACCTGCGGTTCTGACGGCGCCGGTTGTGGTTTCACCTCCGGGGCCGGCAAAGCCGCCACCTTGGCGGGCTCCTTGGCTTTCGCCGGCGGGTCCTTGAGCTGGGTCACCAAGACCCGCGCCAGACCGGAAAAAGTGCCGTTGGGATAGCGCTCGAGATAGGCCTCGACCACGGCCGGCGACTTGCTGTCCTTCACCGTGTTCCAGAAGGCGATCTCCATTTCCTTGTCATAGGACCTTGCGCTCGCCGTTACCGGCTCCGTGGCGGCCGGCGCGGCCAAAGTCCGCAGATACACCTGGCCCGTGAGCGAGGTGTGCTCCCACGGCACCTGCTTACCGTTGGTCGCCTTCAGCACGTCGTTGCGCACCTCCACCAGCACGGCACTTATGTCCTTGCCGGGCACCTCGGCATGCTTGAGGAAGGCCTCCGCGTAGGGCGAATTGCGCCCCGCCCCGTCCAGGGCGACGTAGCCTGGCTGGGTCGAGAAGGCGATCAGCGTGCCCACGCCCGTCTTCACCTCGGCGAGGCCCTGGCCGATCTGGGCGCTGCGCGTGCCCATGTTGCGGGCGAGGTTGCGCGCGAGCGGGTTGTCGCGGCAGGCGTCGAGAAAGATGAGGCTGGTCTTGGCCTCCCGCTCCATCTGCCTGATCACCAGGTTGAGGGGCAGGCTCTCGAAATCGACATCGCCCTCGCTGGCGAGCCGGGCGTCCGTCGGCACCAGGTAGTTCTGGCCGCCCACCTGCAGACCATGGCCCGCATAGAAGAAGAGCGCCACATCCGCCCCGGCAAGCTTGGTGCCGAACTGCCGGATCAGCCGCTCCATCGACCGCTTGTCGAGATCGCGGCCCTCGACGACCTCGAAACCGAGTCTTTGCAGCACCCCCGCTGCGTCCGCCGCATCGTTGGCCGGATTGTTGAGGGGCGCGGTGTTCGAGTAGGCGCCGTTGCCGATCACCAGGGCAACGCGTTTCTCGGCCTGGGCGCCCGCTGGCGCCAATATGGCCGCCAACACACAAAGCAAAGCCAATAGGTAATGCATGGCTCACTCCGCCAATAAACCGAGAACGACTTATAGCACCTTCCTGCCCGCTCTGAGCCGAAAGAGTGCGAGATCGGCCTGCCTGTAGATGGCAAGGGGCACCCTGAAACTCAACATCCCGGACCATCCCCTCACGAAAGTGTTTACTTTGGAGGAATTCTAATGTCCGATATCGGCGAGCGCGCGCGCTGGAGCATGAGCAAGGATGCGCCTGACGAAGTCGACGAGCCACGCCATCCGGATTCTGATCGAGTGCGCACGCGCCGACGACCGTCTCGTCAAGGTGGCGGAGCTCTCCGAGCGCCTGCAGATCACCCAGCAGAACGTCTTCAAGATCGTGAACCTGCTCGCCAGGGCCCGCCTCATCGAGGCCATGCGTGGCCGCAACGGCGGGGTACGGCTTGCGCGCCCGCCCGGCGCCATCCGCATCGGCGACGTCGTACGTGCCACCGAGGTCACGCACGTCGAGATCGACGACGATGTAGCCGACCGCAAGCAGGGCCGCGGCCGCCGCGTCAACCAGATCCTCGATGACGCGCTGAGCGCCTTCATCGATGTCCTCGACCAACACACGCTCGCCGACATGGCCAGGGGCGTGCCGGCGCCCGGTCCTCAGCCGCGGCGCAAGTCGCGCGCGGAAGCGAAGGCTGCGAGAGCGAGCATGTTGCCCGGCCGGGTCGCGCGTCATTAGCCGTGCGCTGAGCCGCGACCTCGTCGCGGGTTGACTAGAGGGCAGCGACCAAGACAATCCGTGCCGCCAGCGCCTGTGGAATTTTGACGGATTCTAAACTGGCGGCGCCCAGCTTGACAGGCTGGGCAGCACGAGAAATGTTTCCCCAGCGCTTGCACAAAGCGCGTCCGATGTCGGGGCCTTGAACCCCAACGATTGGAGGAAGCCATGATCGCACCGGCGGCCCCATGCCGTCGCGCCCAGGCCGGGATCGCCGCATCGGCTCGCGGCAACCGCCGCACTCGTCAGCAGCCGGAGTGCTCGCCATGAGCCGGGCCTGGCTGACCGCGTCGCATGCTCTGCCGGCGGCGGACGGCGACGTCACCGGCCCGCAGCGGCTCGTCGGACTAGGCTTCCGCTATTGGCTCACCGGCATTCGCATGGGCGACATCGCCTGCTGGGAGCGGGCCTGGTGCGCCTACTCCAGCGCCATGGGGGCTGCCGCCGCCAAATCCGCCGTCACCGATCTCTCCTGCTGGGTGCGCGCCATCAGCCACCACGCCCAGCGCCCGCTCGTGACCTCGCCCGTCGACTGCGAGCGTTTCTGCCGCGACGAGTGCACCGCCATCGCCATGATCGCCGCCTGTCAGCACGACGCCTGCCCGGCCATGCGCGCCTGCGCCTTCTCGCTGCTGGGCTGCTCGCTGATCGACGAGGTGGTGCAAGGCGCCGAGAGCTTCGCGGCCACCATGCGCGGTGTCGACCAGGTCCTTCCGGCATCGTTCCTGCATGGCTCGTCCCTGCTCACCATGCCGCCCGCCAACAGCCTGAGACAATGAGACGACCGAGGACAACGTCCGCATGATTGTCTGTTCCTGCTCGGTCATCTCCGACACCGATATCGAGGCGGCGCTCATCGAGATTCTGAGCCAGCCCAACGCACCGCTCCCCACGCCTGGCGTGGTCTACCGGCATCTCGCCAAGAGGATGGTGTGCTGCAGCTGCTCCTCGCTGGCGGTGAGCACGATCTACCAGAAGATCGACGAGCTGGCCGAGAAAGGCGTTGTCTGCCCCTATGCTTGTGCCAGTGCGCAAGGCCGCCGGCTCCGCTGCTCGTGAATCCCCGGCACAGCGCCTGATCGAGCAGCCGCCGATCCGGCGCCGGCGCACGGAGAGGCCTTCGTTGCCATCTACCGGACCTGAGTTGAATACGGCCTGATCCCCGGTCATGCGCCTAGTCATGAGCCCCCGGCCGCCGGCCCCCTGGCTCGTACTGCGCAAGTATCGTAGGTAATCGTTCCGCCCCGCGCTCCCTTGACGCCAGGGATCGTCGGCGGCGGCATTCGCGCGGGCCGAACCAGTCCTAGGAGGGCATGATGAAGGGCAAGAAAGAGGTCATCGATATCCTGAACGAAGCCCTCAAGCACGAGCTCGGCGCCGTCAATCAGTACTGGCTGCACTACCGCATGCTCGACAACTGGGGCTTCACGCGGCTTGCCAAGAAGGAGCGCAAGGAATCGATCGAGGAGATGCAGCATGCCGACAAACTGGTCGACCGCATCATCTTCCTCGAGGGGCTGCCCAACATGCAGTACATCGCGCCGCTGATGATCGGGCAGAACCTAAAAGAGGTGCTCGAGTGCGACCTCAAGGGCGAGTTCAATGCGCGCGATCTCTACACCAAGGCGCGCGACATCTGCCGCAAGAACGAGGACCTCGTCTCCATGCAGCTGTTCGAGGACCTGCTGAAGGACGAGGAGGGCCATATCGACTTCCTCGAGACCCAGCTCGACCTCTACGACAAGGTCGGCGCCCAGAACTACGGCCAGCTGCAGGCCGACCCGGCCGACGAGGTCGGCGAGCACGACTGAGAGTCCGCGCGGACTCCAAGCTCCGCTGTTGATGCACTATCGTCTGGGACCTTGATTTATAGGTCTGAGTCCTATAAATGCTGCCCGCGGTGGAGGCTTGGCCTTGCGGATTTTCGCAACCAAGAGCTTTGGGCGCTTCTGCCGCAGGGAGCGCGTTGACGATCTTCACCTGTGCGAAGCGATTGAGCGCGCGGAGCGAGGTCTGATCGATGCCGATCTCGGTAGCGGTCTCATCAAGCAACGGGTGGCACGCGTGGGGCAGGGGCGCTCTGGCGGATTTCGTGTGCTCCTCGCCTACCAGCCGCGCATTCGTGCAGCGTTCCTCTATGGCTTCGCCAAAAGCGAGCGCGGCAACGTCGATGGCGACGAGCTCGCGCGGTTGCGCCGTGCCGCCAGCGAAATGCTGAGTTGGAATAACGCCCAAATTGGACGGCTGCTGGCAGCCGGAGAATGGAGGGAGATCAAGAGCAATGACGAAGAAGAGCAAGACTAGATACAAAAGCAAAATTGCGAAGGCCATCCATGAAACGATGCGCGGCGCACATAAGGTCGGCGTGATCGACAAGCGCACCATGCGTGAGTTCGATACGCTGTGCCTCACCACAGTCGAAGAGCTTTCGCCCGACCAAATCCGCGCTTTGCGGGAGAGTGCGAAGGCGAGCCAGGCGGTATTCGCCAGCTATTTGAACGTCTCCACCGACCTGATCAGCAAGTGGGAACGCGGGCAAAAACGGCCCAGCGGTACCGCGTTGAAGTTACTTTCGATTGTGAAGGAAAAAGGTCTCGAGGTATTGGCATAGACCTCAATCCTCGCACCACAGGCGCAGCAGGTTGGCGGCGCACTTGGCAAGCAGGTCGGCCTCCGCCGTCTTGCCTTCGCGATCGAAGAGGCGCCGCCGGGCGGTGTCGAGATCGAACAGCAGCTCGCATCTACGAGATGGGCGGCGTGCATCGCCCGACGCGCAGCAAGGACTTGCCGCGGACCATCTGCCTTACCGACCAGGAGCGCGACGACCTCGTCGCCTTCCTGGGCACCCTGTCGAGCGAGGAGCCGCCGCAGCCCTCACGCGAGGCGTGGGTCGGCAACCTCGCGCCCACCTCACCGCCGCACCCGCCCGAGAGCACGAATAGGGACCGCGCTGGCGTTGGGAGCGCCGCCAAATTAACATTCGACCCGGATCGCTCGCGGGGGGCGGTCAAGATGCCCCCGATAGCGGTGACGTGCTGCCGCCTGCCACCTGATGGATGCGCCGGGAACATATGAGCC
>DATEVP010000232.1:0-3171 GCA_035258465.1 Hyphomicrobiaceae bacterium | reverse complement strand
TAGGATGCGCTCGTGCCGCTCGAGCGCATCCTACACCAACGGCCCCAGCGGTCCAGCAGCGCTCAGGAAGGCATTCCGAAATTCGCCTGCAACTGAGAAGTGACGGTCACCGCTCCTCCCGCATGAATTGCTGCGTCTTGCGCTCTTCCCAATCGGCGATCGCCCGCGACGTGCGCGCGGACACGGCAAGCCCATGCGCCAGCACGCCGATGCCCCAGCCGAACAGCGCCCAAAGCATCCACCACGGCGGCCCGGTCAGCAGATTGATCACCGCCAGGCCCGCCATCACCAGCACGAACACGGACAGATGAATGTAGAAGCCCTTCAGCGCCGCAACGCGCCGCCTGGCGCGGGCGAGCTTTGCCTCGTCCATCGAAGAGGGAGATCGGGGGGGAAGATCGACATTGGTCATGGCGGAGCCTCTTGTGGCCGACAGCGCACAGTATCAGGTCTCAACGCCACGTTGCACGGTCGGTTTCCGGCGTGGCTTCACGAATTCAACAGCAGCACCACGCCGACCACGATCAGCCCGATGCCGGCCGCGTCGCGCGAGGCGAGGCTCTGCTTGAACAGGTTGCGCGACAGCACCTGGGCGAACAGGATCTCGATCAGCGCCAGCGTGCGCACCTTGGCCGCCGTCTCCAGCGCGAAGGCCAAAAACCACATCTGCGAGGCAAACGCGCCCATGAAGCCCGCAAACAGCGAGGGCCGCCAGGCGCGAAAGATCGCCGCCAGCACGGAACGGTCGGCAAGCGCCAGATAGGTGGTCAGCACCCCCGTCTGGATGGCGAGACCCAGCACCAGCGTGGTGGTGGCGCCGAGGACGAAATTCGGGGCCGCGAGCGCCAGGATGCCGCCGCGGTAGCCGATGGCGGCGATGGCAAAGAGCGCGCCCGAGGCGATGCCCAGCGCCGCCGGCTTCCAGGAGAACGCCTCGGCAGCGTCGGTCTTCGGCCACGACATGATGAGGACGCCGGCGGTGGCGACGACAATCGCGAGCGACTGCCCCGCCGTCACCTTGTCGCCGAGAAAGGCCAGGCCGAAGATCGCCACCTGCACCGGCTCGGTCTTGGCGTAGGCCGTGGTGACGACGAAGGAGCGCGCCTGCATGGCGGCGAGCAGCAGCGCGGTGGCGGCGATCTGGGCCAGCGCCGCCGCCGTCGTCCAGGCGATCATGGCGCCGTTCAGCTCTGGGACGGGCAAGTCGGTCGCCCCGAGCACCAGGGCCAGGAATACGAGCGAGAACGGAAGGCCGAAGAGGAAGCGCACATGCGTGGCGCCGACCGTGCCCAGCGTCGCGGTCAGCTCCTTCTGCATGGCGTTGCGCAGCACCTGGCCGCCGGACGCGAGGACCGTGAAGACCGCCCACAACCACGGCATGTGAAATCGCTCCCCCGAGCCCAGCGCTCGCCCGCTGCCGGAGATAGAGGGAACGGGGAAGTCGCGCAACGCCTTGCCGCTCGAGCCTGCAGTGCGCCGAAAGAATGGCCTCAGCCGTCGAGCTGCCAGCGCCCGTCGCCGAGGCGGCAGGCGACGCCCTCGATCTTGGCCGTATGCCCGCCAGTGGTCAGAATCAGCACGAGGTGCCGGCACACGTGGCCCGCCAGATCCTTGAACGAGCCGGTCGGCTGCACCACGCCGCTCAGGCGGCCGTTGGCGCGGTACCAGACGTAGGTGGCGCCATCGCCGACCTCGGAGAGGGCGACACGGACCGCTTCCAGCGCCGCGATCTCGTCATTCTCATCGAGCAAGGCTTTGCTGTCGACGTACCTCGGCCGCACCGACAGGGCCTGGTCCTTGCCGGGGCAGGGGTCCGCGGCATTGGCGCAGCTGCAGGCGGGAGGCGCGGCCGGCTTGACTTCGTCGGCGGTTACGTGCGGCGTGAGCGCCGAGAAGGCAGCCACCGAGAGCGCAAGCGTTGCAAGACGGACAGCCCTACGCATGACGACCCACTCACGAGACCGTTGCAGAACCGAGCAAAACGCCCGTTTATGAGTGTCGGCGAGCGGGGTTAAATTGGCGTGAACGGGCGTGCCGTTGCGTGCGGAGGCATGACATGAAGGACGAGCCGAAGGTCGACTATTACAGCGGGCCGCAAGCGGGCGACTTTGCCGCGGCCGCCGAACCCTTCGCGCTGTTCGAAGCCTGGTTTGCCGAGGCCAAGGCGCACGAGCCCAACGACCCCAACGCCATGGCGCTCGCCACCGTCGACACCGACGGCATGCCCAACCTGCGCATGACCCTGCTCAAGGGCGCCGACGCGCCGGGCTCGGAGCTGCGCGGCTTCGTCTTCTACACCAACTTCGAAAGCGCCAAGGGCCGCGAGCTGCTGGCCTCCCGGAAAGCCGCGCTCTGCTTCCACTGGAAGTCGCTGCGCCGGCAGGTGCGTCTGCGCGGCACCATCGCGGTCGTGAGCGACGCGGAGGCCGACGCCTACTTCGCCACGCGCCCGCGCGGCAGCCGCATCGGCGCCTGGGCCTCGCAGCAGTCGCGCCCGCTCGAGAGCCGCTTCGCGCTGGAGAAGGCCGTTGCCGCGGTAACGGCGCGCTACCCGATCGGCGACATCCCGCGCCCGCCCTACTGGTCGGGCTTCCGGCTCACCCCGCTGGAGATGGAGTTCTGGCACGACCGCCCGTTCCGCCTGCACGAGCGCGTGGTGTTCCGCCGCGCGAGCCCGGGCGAAGCCTGGCGCAAGGAGCGGCTCTATCCGTGAGCCGGGAGAGAGGGCGCATCGCAACGTCGTTGCAGCGCGCATGAATCCGGCGCTTCTGCAGCTAATGTTTCACGTGAAACATCAACGAGGCGACGGCCACTTGCCGCCGGATCGTATCGGCGCAATCCTCTCCGTTTGCGTCCCCGGCCGAAGCGCCCGGGATGTGATCCGGGCGCGCAGAGCCGGGGTCTTGCCCGCTGCTGGTGCGCAGAGCCATGCGTTCAGATGCCTGCAAGCTCTACTACGTGTACATCATGGCCAGTCGGCCTCATGGGGTGCTCTACGTCGGCATGACGAGCACTGTCGCCCATCGCACCTGGCAGCATCGCGAGCACGTGCGCGAGGGATTCACCAAGCGCTACTGGGTCGACCGGCTCGTCTATTTTCGAGGTCCACACGGACGCGCGCATGGCCGCACGGCGCGAGCGGGCTATCAAACGGTGGCGTCGCGCGTGGAA
>DATEVP010000231.1:0-4345 GCA_035258465.1 Hyphomicrobiaceae bacterium | reverse complement strand
GGCTGGTAGCCGCGCGCCTTGGACTCGGGGAGCCCCGCGAACCACTCGCGGATCGGCGTGAAGGCGCCCGTGTAGGTGGCCGGGTTCGACCGCGGCGTGCGCCCGATCGGCGACTGGTCGATGTCGATCACCTTGTCGAGGTGCTCGAGCCCCTCAATTCTGTCGTGTGCGCCCGGGTGCTCGCGCGCGTTGTTGAGGCGCCGCGCCACCGCCTTGTAGAGCGTGTCGATCAGCAGCGTCGACTTGCCGCCGCCGGACACGCCCGTGATGCAGGTGAAGAGCCCCAGTGGAATGGCGGCCGTCACGTCTTTGAGGTTGTTGGCGCGCGCCCCGATCACCTCGAGCGATTTGCCGTTCGCCTTGCGCCGCTGCTTCGGCATCGGGATCTGGCGCACCCCGGTCAGGAACTGCCCGGTGATGCTGTCCGGGCTGGCCATGATGGCGTCGGGCGGCCCCTGCGCGACGATATGGCCGCCGTGGATGCCGGCGCCGGGGCCGATATCGACCACGTAATCGGCCGAGAGGATGGCGTCCTCGTCGTGCTCCACCACGATCACCGTGTTGCCGATGTCGCGCAGGTGCTTGAGCGTCTCGAGCAGCCGGGCGTTGTCGCGCTGGTGCAGGCCGATGGAGGGCTCGTCCAGCACGTAGAGCACGCCGGTGAGGCCCGAGCCGATCTGCGAGGCGAGCCGGATGCGCTGGCTCTCGCCGCCCGACAACGTGCCGGCCGCGCGCGACAGCGTCAGATAGTCGAGGCCCACGTCGACCAGGAACTGCAGCCGCTCGCGGATCTCCTTGAGGACGCGGACGGCAATCTCATTCTGCTTCTTGGAGAGCTTCTTCGGCAGCTCGGCGAACCACGCGTTGGCGGCGCGGATCGACATATCCGTCACCTGGCCAATGTGCAGCCCATCGATCTTGACCGCCAGCGCCTGCGGCTTCAGGCGATAACCGCCGCACGCATCGCACGGATGCGCCATCTGGTAGCGTGACAGCTCCTCGCGGACCCAGTCGCTCTCGGTCTCGCGGAAGCGGCGCTCGATGTTGTGGATCACGCCCTCGAACGGCTTGACGTTCTTGTAGCGCCTAACCCCGTCCTCGTAGACGAACTCCACCTCCTCTTCGCCGGTGCCGTAGAGGATCGCCTCCTGCACCTTCTTTCCCAGCTTCTCCCAAGGCGTGGACATCGCCACCTTGAAGTGCTTGGCCAGCGCCTCCAGCGTCTGCTCGTAGTAGGGCGAGGTGCTCCCCGTTTTGGCCCAGGGATAAACGGCGCCCTGCTTGAGGCTCAGCGTCGGGTCCGGCACGATCAGATCGGCCTCGAAACGCAGCTCGGTGCCGAGCCCGTCGCACTTGGGGCAGGCGCCGGCCGGCGCGTTGAAGGAGAACAGGCGCGGCTCGATCTCGTCGATGGTGAAGCCCGAGACCGGGCAGGCGAACCGCGCCGAAAAGACGATGCGCTCGTGCGTCTCGTTCTTGTTGCGCAGGACGCCCTCGTCGCGCTCCGCGCGAGCTCCCTCCCCCCTTGTGGGGGAGGGCGGGGGAGGGGGGGATCCCAGAGCATCAGCGGTGGAGTTTCCCCCCACCCCTAACCCCTCCCCACCAGGGGGAGGGGAACCGGTCGCCGCTTTGGCACGCGGAGTGCTCTTCCCGCTGCCAGCCAAAGGCCTGTCGGCGAATTCCGCAATCGCGATGCCGTCCGCCAGACCCAGCGCCGTCTCGAAGCTGTCGGCAAGCCTGGCGGCGATGTCCTTGCGCACCACCAGCCGGTCCACCACCACGTCGATGTCGTGCTTGTATTTCTTGTCGAGCTTCGGCGCCGCGGCGATCTCGTAGAATTGGCCGTTGATCTTGACGCGCTGGAAGCCCTTCTTCTGCAGGTCCGCCAGCTCCTTGCGGTACTCGCCCTTGCGGCCGCGCACGATGGGGCTGAGCAGGTAAAGCCGCGTGCCCTCGGGCAGGGCCAGCACCCGGTCGACCATCTGCGTCACGGTCTGGCTCTCGATCGGCAGCCCCGTGGCCGGCGAGTAAGGCACGCCCACGCGGGCAAACAGCAGGCGCAGGTAGTCGTAGATCTCGGTGACGGTGCCGACCGTGGAGCGCGGGTTCTTCGAGGTGGTCTTCTGCTCGATGGAGATGGCCGGCGACAACCCGTCGATGTGGTCGACGTCGGGCTTCTGCATCATCTCCAGGAACTGGCGCGCGTAAGCCGACAGACTCTCGACGTAGCGGCGCTGTCCCTCGGCATAGATCGTGTCGAAGGCGAGCGAGGACTTGCCCGAGCCCGACAGCCCCGTGAACACGATCAGCGCGTCGCGCGGGATCTCCAGATCGACGTTCTTGAGGTTGTGCTCGCGCGCCCCGCGCACGTGGATCGTCTTGCCGGCCTCGGCGGTCGATTTTCCCGCGATCTTCGCCATATTCGCCTTCACGCGTTCCGCGCTGCGAGCCACCGTTGCAGCGACGCAGGACTTTCATCGGAAGGCCTGCCCGCCAGAAGCGAGGATACGCTGATGTCCTCGTCGAGATCGGGCCAGTGAATACCCTCACCCCGCGCGATCAGGGTCCAATTCTCCCGTTCCGCAGCCGTGCCATGGAGCAACCGCGGAAACCACGCCAAGGGAACCGAGATGCTGCGGCCGTCAGAAAGCTCGACACTCAAAGCATCTTCCGACGCCGCAACGGACGTCGCGAGCGGCATCACTGTCTCACGTGCCGAAGTGGTCATTCCAGGCCTCCAACAAGTCCTCGGCGTGTTGGTTCACGAGACGAGCAATGTCACGCAGCTCTGCCCTTCCGAAGCCACCGCTGCGGGCAAGGCGCACGGGTTCGAGCCAGAACTTGGCAACACAATCGTCCCGCTCGATGTGAACATGCGCGGGTTCGCGACCATCGCCGGAATAGAAGAAGCACCGATAAGGGCCAATTCTCAGGACCGTCGGCATCGAGCTGCCTAGTTCGGCGGGCCGATGTTGAGGTCTAGCCCAAACGCCATGGGGCGGCAATCTATGGGCGGCGAATGCCGGCGCACTGCTGACAATGAGTGTCAATTGTTTGGACCCGCAGGGATTTGACCCATTGTGCTTGCTGCGCAGTTACGTAAGATCGGCGCATGGGTAGGGAAATCAAGGCCAAGGATATCCTCGGTCTGCCGGCCGATAGGCGGCTCGAGCTGGTCGAGGATATCTGGGATTCGTTGGCGGCCGATGCGATGTCCGTGCCCGTACCCGACTGGCACCGGACGGAGCTCGATCGCCGCTTGGCACGCCACAAGGCTGATCCTGGTGTGGTCGAGCCATGGGACAAAGTCCGAGCAAGGCTGGGCAGAAGGGCGGCGAAGCGCTCCAAGCCGTGACGATCGTCCTGCGCCCGGAGGCAAGGGCGGACCTGGAGGAAGCCAGCAGCTGGTACGAGACCCAAAGACCGGGCCTGGGGCATGAGTTCTTGCAGCAGGTCGACGTTGCCTTCAGACGCATCGAGACCCGCCCAACCCAATTTCCGAAGGTCCAGGGCGAGCTGCGCCGTGCCCTGCTTCGTCGCTTCCCCTACTCCGCTTACTTCCTGAACGAACGCCGCCGCATCGTCGTCATCGGCGTGCTGCATCAGCGCCGCGATCCGTGGGTTTGGCGGCAGCGGCTCTAGGACTGACTTGTGATCGACGGCCGCTTGACAGCGCAGCGCCCGAGGACAACATTACACAGAGACGGTCGTTGCTGCCGGTCGTGGGCCCTCGGTCGAGGCCGAGAAGAGTGCCCCCTGCAGTACCAGCGAGGTTGTGAGGACGGCCGTCGCGGAGCAACAGCAAGCGGAGGGAGGATGACGCCACCTGACAGTCAGTCGGCCCTCGCCGCAGCGCGAGGGCACAGCTTGGCTGATCGAGCTTGAGATCGATCGCGATTGGCCGGCTGAACGTAACCCACAATCTGGTGAACTCGAGCGAGGCTTGTCCTCGCAAATCAGCCCGGCGCACGCCGCTGGGCAGCAATCGGAAGTGATGAGGAGCCCCGCTCGCACACAGCTGCAGCGGGGCTTTCACTTGTTGCAGTGCTCGTCCTGCCAGCCGCCGTAGCAGGCCAGCAACGCCCTGATCGATCACCTGTTGTGAGTCGTGGCGATGTACTCGGGGTCCTCCTGCGCCCGCCGCTCGAACGCCAGGAAATCGTAGTAGCCGCAACGGCCCCCGGGAAAGCTGCGGCACAGCGAGGGGCGCGCCTCGTACACCGTGCAGCGGCGCTTTTTCGTATCGAAGAAGCGGCACGCCATCCCGAAAATCTTGTCCGCCTTGCGCCGCATGGAATACTTGTGGCCCCAGCGTTCGACCGTGAATTTGCGCTTGGCCTGCTCG
>DATEVP010000230.1:0-2554 GCA_035258465.1 Hyphomicrobiaceae bacterium | reverse complement strand
GCGAGGCGTCTTCTTCACGACGTATCTCGTTTGCTTTTCTGTGATCGTAAGGGTAGGGTCGCAGCCGTTCGTGAACCATCCGGGGACGCCCGTGACATCTATCATGCGCTGGGGGCTCGGCGCGTTGGCAGCCGCAGCCGTTGTATCTCTGAGCGTCGTCGCCGACGCGCAAGACAAGGCCAAACCAAAGAGCGCCTGCAATGCGATCAAGGAGGAGGCGGCCTGCAAGGCCGACGCCACCTGCACATGGATCGCGGCGCTGACAGACCAGAAGACCGGCAAGCAGAAGCGCAAGGCCTACTGCAGGTCGAAGCCTAAGCCGAAGGCCAAGGAGCCGGCGAAGAAGTAAGCCGGGCTCGCGATATTCCGTTTCAGTTTCGTCTGGACGTGCCGCCGGCAAAGGCCGCGCGCCAGGCATCCAGCATGTCGTACATCGGCGTGAGCCGCGCCAGCGCGGCGTCTTTCCCGGGAACGATGACCTGCGCTACCGCGTGGCCGCCCCCGGATCGGTAGCTCGAATACGAGAGGCGCTGCGCCGCAGCGACACCCGATCCATCCTGCGTGCGGGTGCCCGGTGCCAGCATCTCCGACCACAGCGACAAGCCCTGCAGGGCCGAAGCTGTCCACGTTCGGTTCGCCGCCAACGCCCAACAGCGCATCATCTGGGCCATGCTGTCGGCGAGCTGCGTTTGGGCATTCAAGGTGAGCATATGCGCAGGCTAGCGCCTATTTCGCGCTGCAACAAGAATCATAATGCGCTGCAAAACGGGTTACCGACAGGAAGCTCGAGCGCAATCGGGCTCAAGCCTCGTCTGCCGCGGCCCTGGCCGAGGAGACGCTGGGTGGCGGTGCGGCCCGGGAAGGCGGGCTTGTCTCGACGCTGCCGTCGGGCGGGCCGGCGTAGCGACCCGACACCAGCCAATACACCAGCCCGGCGACGAGCCCGGTCACCAGGAACGCGCTCAAGGCGTAGCTGTTGAGGATGCTCCCCTGGCCGTTGCCCTCGCTCCAGTACTGCACCAGAAAGCCGATAACGGCGATGAGGATGCCAACGAGCGCGTAATAGGTCCAGCTGGTAAGGTTGCGCCACTCGCCCACGGCCGCACCGACGAGCGCGAAGGGCGCCGCGAACACGGCAGTATGGGTGGCGGCCGCCAGCGACAGCATGCCCGCTTCCGACACGCGGTCGCCCGCATCCATCACCAGCTCGACCGGCGTATAGACGAACAGCACGATGGCCACTCCCGCCGCCAGGCAAGCGAGGGCGAAGCCGAATAGCACGCGCAGGATGCGTCCGATCATGACTGCTCCCCGATGCCTTGTTGAGGCCGGGTGTAACTTACACGCCGCGAGCCCTTGAACTCAATTGCGTTTTGCATGCGCGCCACGCCCGATCACGCATTGCGGCCCGCCAGCAGCCAATAGACGAAGCCGCCCGCGAACCCCGCCGTCGCCAGCACCTGCCACACGCCCGGCGCCAGGCCCAGGATGGCGCTCGGGTCGCCCAGCCTCGTGAGCAGCGGCACCAGCGCCAGCGCCACGCCGCCGCCGATCACGTAGTACATGGCGCCGCGGATGCGGGCGACCTCGCCGACGATCACCAAAAGCAGCGCCGGAACCAGCGTCTGCACCGTGAACAGAGCAAGCGCGAGGCCGAGGAGATCGAAGGCCGCCCCGATGGTCGCCTCGTCGGGTCCGCGCCCTGTCATCGCCTGCACGATGCGCTCCTGCCCCAGCGAGAGGATCACGAACAGGGTGGTCAGCGCCGCCAGAATGAAGGCGAGCGGCACCATGATGACCCGCCCCAGCGCCCGCGTCATGCGTCCCCCGCGCCCTTGCGCTCGCGCGCGGTGAGCCTCAGGCTCTCCGAGCGCAACTGCCCGCACGCCGCCATGATGTCGCGGCCGCGCGGCGTGCGCACGGGGCTGGCATAGCCCGCCTTGTTCACGACCTCCGCGAACCGCTCGATCTGCTCCCAGTCGGAGCATGCGTGGCTCGTTCCCGGCCAGGGGTTGAACGGGATCAGGTTGATCTTGGCCGGGATGCCGGCCAGCAGCCGCACCAGCGCCTTGGCATCAGCGAGGCTGTCGTTCACGTCCTTCAGCATCACGTACTCGAAGGTGATGCGCTTGGCGTTGGAGAGGCCGGGATAGGCGCGGCACGCTGCCATCAGCTCGGCGATCGGGTACTTGCGGTTGATCGGCACCAGCTTGTCGCGCAGCTCGTCGCGCACCGCATGCAGCGAGATGGCGAGCATGGTGCCGGCTTCCGCGCCCCAGCGCGGGATCTCCGGCACGACGCCGCTGGTGGAGAGCGTGATGCGGCGCTTGGAGACGGCGAGGCCGGCGCCGTCGGCGGCGATCGCCATCGCATCCCTGACGTTGTCGAAATTGTAGAGCGGCTCGCCCATGCCCATCAGCACGACGTTGGTGATCTTGCGCTCGATCGCCGGCAGCAGGCGGCCGTCGGCAGGCGGGCTCGCGCTAGGCCAGTCGCCGATCTGATCGCGCGCCAGCAGGATCTGGCCGACGATCTCGTGCGATTCCAGGTTGCG
>DATEVP010000229.1:0-5147 GCA_035258465.1 Hyphomicrobiaceae bacterium | reverse complement strand
CACCACCCGTTCCGGTGGCGCAGGTTGTATTCGTGGTCCCTGCACGGGCTGCAATGCAAGTTATCCGCGTCTGCCGATCCTCAATCTTCTCGTAGCCGATGCCGGCAGCAATGCGGATGCCGGAGAACTCGCCAGCGTAGCGCAGCATGGCACCCCAGTAGTCGCCAGCCTCGCCGACCGACGCCGACAGGATGAAGCCGGCGATCGTCGGGCTGTCATAGCGGATCAGCTCGGTGCGGCCCTGCGAGCTAGCCGGATCACCCAGGGCGCCCCAACCTACGTTAAGATAGTCGGCGTTAGTCCCACGGATGAGGAAGCTGCCGTTGATGAGGACAACCGAGGAACTCGCGACGACGCTGATGCCACCGAGGTCGATGGTGCCGACCGCGCCGGCGCCCTCCATGCGGCCGACCGTCAGGCGGCCGACGTCCTTGTGCTCGATCCACCACAGAACACGCCGCGCGTCTCCCATATACGCGTCGACGTTGGCGGCGTTGAACGACGCGATGGCAGCACCGTTGATCTGCGTGCCGACCTTGCCGTCCTCGTCGAACTGGCTGACCTTGGACGAGGTGCCGCCGGCCTCGATCTCGATCGTGATCTCGAAGCCTGCGCTCACGGCGCCGGTGATCTTGGCGGAGCCCAGGAAGGTGAAGCGGCTCGAGGAGTTGGTGCTGTCGAGCCCGTAGTAGACGTCACTCTTGTGGCCGTCGTCCCAGAACAGAACGCCGCGGTTGACCTGACCGGTGACGGTCAGCGACATGCGGCGGTTGCCTTTGCGAGCCGTGGTGGCTTCGAGTTCCGCCACCCGCTCTTCCAGGTCGGCGCAGCAGTCGCCGCCAAGGTCGGCTGCCTTGGCGGACGGCATCGCCACGCCACCCACGAACAAACCAGCCGCGGCCAACAGAGCCACTCGACTGGCTGACTTCAACAGTCCCCCGTTCAGTTGTTAATGCATGTTTCAGCCCAACAACCGCGATGCAAATCATCCAGCGGTTACATTGGCGGTTACGGCAGGCCGCGCGGAATTCGCACCGACCGCCCCAACACTAACCGCCGCAAGCAAAGTTAATTCGGAAGAAATCGCATACTTGGAAGCAGTCTAGAGATATGTTGACTCCAGTATATCCGCTATCCGATAGTCAGCTGGCGGTACATAAGCTGCGAGATAGTTTGGTCGCGGTAGATAAACTATTCGGGGAGGAACTTATTTCATGTCCGGCAATAACATCGGAGATAGCACTCTTCGAGATTTCAGTCCGGGAGTGGAAAGCTGGCCAGACGTAAGGACTTGCTACAACAACAAGAATTGGTTGGCGGAGCCCGGAGCAATCGACACCACTGGCATCCGCTCGCTCGTTGGCTGAGCGGACCAATGGGCTTTACCGCGTCAGTAACGAGGCGCGACCGCAAGCGGCGTCTGAAATCGGGTACCGCCGTCGTCCAGACTCGCTTCGTGGTCAACTTCTGCGAGCCCCGCACCGGGCGGCGCAAGCAGCTCTTCTTCGAGCGCCAGAAGGAAGCCATCGCCATGCGCGACGCCATTGTGGCAAGCGTCGCCACTGGCAGTTACTCGGAGGTCCATAGCGATCTCACCGTAGCCGGCACCGTGGATTACTGGCTCGACAATCGGCGGCCTGAGGTGAAGCCGTCTACCTGGAACAGTTATCGCCAGGCGCGCGGCTATATCGTTGGACCGTTGCTGGTCGGTTCTAAGCTCGAGCGTTACCGCTATGCCCGCATGGGGAAGAAGGAGGACGCGGCGCACTTCATCGAGTTGCTCGCCGAAAGGCCCATCGCGGACCTCACGACCGGCGACATTCGCAACTGGCATAAGATCCTGACCGCACAGGTGAGCAGCTACACAGCCAACGTTGCCAAAAATGTGCTGCGGTCTGCCTTGGCTCTGGTGGCTGAGGATTTCCATCTGCGCGTACCACCGATGCCGTCTCACCTCGGGCGCGGCAAGACAAAGGGCAAGAAGGCCATTCTCACGCCCCCGCAGGTCGGACGCCTCCTACAGGCGGCTTTGGCCGACCACCACAAGGGCATCTATTACGCCTTCCCCTTCCTGACCGGCGTGCGTCCCAGCGAGCAATTGGCGTTGCTGTGGGACGACGTGGACCTTGCCCGCGGTGTCCTCCACATTCGACGCATGCAAGAAATCGACGGTTCCATCACCGATCTGACGAAGACGGTGGCGAGCACACGCGACATACCCATCGCGCCGCTGCTTAGAACCATGCTCTTGCGCTGGCAATTCACGTGCCCGGAGGGCGATGGTGTTCGACGCGTTTTCCCGGGGCTCGGTAAACTCGAATCGCGGCATCATAAGAAAAGGGGCTGCCCGCTCTCCTATATCAACTTCCGCAATACATATTGGCGCCCAGCCTTCCTCGCGCTCGGCCTTCCGTATGTGACGCCGCACAGCGCCCGTCATACGTTCATAAGCACACTGCAGTCCAAGGGCGTGGAAGTGGGCCTTGTCGCAAAGCTCGCCGGTCATGCGAACGCCACTGTAACCCTGACCCATTACACGCAAGCTGTGCGTGGCGGGGAGTCTGCCCTGCAAGCTCTTGAAGAGGCTTATGCCTCTCCACATTCTGTACCCACTCAGTCGACCTCCACCACCATGCCGTCATAGCCGGGCTCGACGTGCTCGGGGAGCTTGCGGCGCAGCGCGTCGTAGTCGAGCTCGGTGGTCATGTGGGTGAGGATGGCGCGTTTCGCGCCGAGCCGCTCGATCCAGTCCAGCGCCTGGCGGACACTGAAGTGGGTCGGATGCGGGTGGTGGCGCAGGGCGTCGACGATCCACACCTCGAGCCCCGACAGCAGTGCGACGGAGGCCTCCGGCATCCCGCTGATATCGGGCGAATAGGCGATATTGCCGAAGCGGAAGCCCAGCGAGGTGCCGCTCCCATGCGCCTGCGGGACGGGCGTCACCTCGATCGGCCCGCCGTTCCCCGCGATGTTTAGCGGCTCCGCAGGGCGCAGCTCGCGCGCTTCGAGGATTGCCGGGTATAGCGAGCCGTGGGGCTGGCTGAAGCAATAGCCGAAGCGCTGCATCAGGATGGCACGCGTCTCGGGCGTCGCATACATCGGCACGCGCCGCTTGGTCGCAAAGACAATCCCGCGCAGGTCGTCGATGCCGTGGATGTGGTCGGCATGGTCGTGCGTGTAGAGCACGGCATCGAGGTGCTCGACCCGCGCCTCGAGCAGCTGCTCGCGCAGGTCGGCCGGCGTATCGACGAGCACGCTGGTGCGGCCGCCCTTGCCGAAGCGCTCGACGAGAAGCGCGCAGCGCCGCCGCCGGTTCTTGGGGTTTGCCGGATCGCAGGCGCCCCAGAAGTTGCCGACGCGCGGCACCCCGCCCGAGGAGCCGCAGCCCAGGATGGTGAACCGCATGCTCACGAGACAAGCGCCTGCCGCGGCGTCTTGGCATAGAGGCGGAAGAAGTTCTCCGTGGTCGCCCGCGCCAGGTCGGCCGCGGAGATGCCTTTGACGTTGGCCAGTTCCTTGGCCGTCTCCACCACGTAGGCCGGCTCGTTGCGCTTGCCGCGATATTTGCCGGGCGCCAGGAACGGCGCATCGGTCTCGACCAGCAGCCGGTCGAGGGGAACGCTTGCCGCGATTGCGCGCAGCGCCTCCGATTTCTTGAACGTGACGATGCCGGAGAACGAGATGTAGAGGCCGAGCTCGAGCGCGCGCCGGGCGAGGTCCGGCCCGCCCGTGAAGCAGTGCAGCACCGCCGCAAAGCGCTTCCGCGCCATCTCCTCCTCGAGCATCGCGGCGATGTCGTCATCGGCGTCGCGCGCATGGATGACGAGCGGCAGGCCCGTCTCCTGGGCCACCGCGATGTGCTTGCGCAGGCCCTCGGCCTGGGCCTGGCGCGGGCTGTTGTCGTAGTAGTAATCGAGACCGGCCTCGCCGATGGCCACGATCTTGGGGTGGGCGGCGAGCCGCACGATCTCTTCGACGGGAATGTCGAGCTCGGTGTGGGCGTAGTGGGGATGCGTACCAACCGAGGAGAACACGTGTGGGTAGGCCTCCGCGATCTTCAGCGTCTCGGCCAGCCGGCGCACATGCATCGAGATCGACACGATGACCCCGACACCGGCCGCACGGGCCCGCCCGACGACACCGTCGAGGTCGCCGGCGAAGTCCGGGCTGTCGAGATGGCAGTGATGATCGACGAGCATGGTTGGTGCTATGGGGTCAGACCCTTATTTGCCTTCGGTACACGAGGACGTGTCGGGTTCCTAGGGTCTGACCCCGTTTCTCACTTCTCAGGCTCGACGTAGCGCGGGAACACGCCTGCCGGCGGGGGGATGGCGGTGCCGGCCCGCAGGCGCCCGGCCTCGCCCAAGGAACGGAACGTGCGCGCGTCGGCCTGCCCCAGCCCATCGAGCAGCTTGCCCGCCGCGGTCGGCACCACGGGCGCGGCGAGGATCGCCACCTGCCGCACCACCTCAGCCGTCACGTAGAGGATCGTGTTCATGCGCGCCGGGTCGGTCTTGCGCTTGGCCCATGGCTCCTCGCCGGCGAAGTAGCGGTTGGCGTCCGCCACCACGGCCCACACGGCATCGAGGTAGTGCTTGATGCCCTGCCGGTCCATGGCCTCGCGCGCCTTGCCGTAGAGGGCATCGGCGGCACCGAGGATCGTCTTGTCGGCGGCCGTGAACGCGCCGGGCTCCGGGATCTTGCCCTCGCAGTTCTTGGCGATCATCGACAGCGAGCGCTGCGCCAGGTTGCCGAGGTCGTTCGCCAGGTCCGCGTTGATGCGGTTGACGATCGCCTCCTGGCTGTAGGTGCCGTCCTGCCCGAACACCACCTCGCGCAGGAAGAAGTAGCGCACCTGGTCGACGCCGTAGGCGGCCACCAGGTCGAACGGGTCGACCACGTTGCCGACCGACTTCGACATCTTCTCCCCGCGGTTGAACAGGAAGCCGTGGGCGAACACGCGCTTTGGCACCTCGATGCCGGCCGACATCAGGAACGCCGGCCAATAGACGGCGTGGAAGCGCACGATGTCCTTGCCGATGATGTGCACGTCCGCCGGCCAGTAGCGCCAGCGCGGCGCCTTCTCGTCGGGAAAGCCGGCCGCGGTGATGTAGTTGGTGAGCGCGTCGACCCACACGTACATGATA
>DATEVP010000228.1:0-14235 GCA_035258465.1 Hyphomicrobiaceae bacterium | reverse complement strand
CCCCGCCAGTGGCAAGGCCTTCACCGGCCAGGCCCCGCCGGCGAGGCCGTGCACGGCCGTATTCGAGGCGTCGGCACGGCGAACGGTCTCGCCGCGGTCGAGGATCAGCACGGAGCCCGCCTCCACGACGATGCCGCCAAGCTGCGCGGCGACCGCGTTCTCGATGGTTGCGGGCCCGATGGCCGGCATGTCGATGCGCAGCTCCTGGCCCGGCTTCGGCCCCTTGGCGAGCACGCCGCGCCGCACGGTCGTCCCGCCGCGGCCAGCGAGGCTCGCCACCCGCTTCAGCATGGTATCGGTGCCTTCCGCGCCCTCGATCGCCAGCACCTTGCCCGCCGCGACGACGACCGCCTGGCCGGCGTCGAGGCCGGCAAGCGCACGCCGCACCGCAAACCCCATCTCGGCGTCGACATGGTCCTGCGGCGACAGCGACGCGCTCCCGATCGGCCCGACCCCGGCCAGCAGATCCGGCGCCACCTCATGGGCCCCGCGCACGCGCAAGCCCTTCTTTTCGAAGAAGCGCACGACGCGCGTCAGCACGGAATCGTCCCCGCCGGCCAGCAGCACGACGATCTGAGGCACGCTCTTGAAGAAGCCGGCGTCGGGGCGGATCTTCCACAGATCGGGCCGCCGCACCGCGCCGGCGATCACCAGCTCGTCGCCCTGCCCGCGCAGGGTGTCGACCATGCGGCCGATCTGGCCCCAGTTGACCCAGGTATGGGGGAAGCCGGCGACGGCGGGATCGGCCTCCCCTTCGATGGCCACGATGTGCACGCTCTGCCCGCGCGCGGCGATGCTCTCCGCGATCATCAGCGGCAGCCGCCCGCCTCCCGCCAGTATGCCGATCCTAGCCATGGCCCGACAATCGACCGACCGTTGGGGTGCGCATGGCGCGGAAGTGTGGCGCTCTACGCGACGCCCTTGCCATTCAGGCTTCCGAGTGCGGCATGCAGATCGACCGCTTTCCGCCCTCGCGGATGAAGGCCACGATCTCGCTCACGATCGGGTGTCCCTCGAACTCCTTGGACACATCCTCCATGCGCTCCACCAGGGTGCCCTCGTCGGCAAACAGCAGGCGGTAGGCGCGGCGCAGCGAGTGGATGTCGTCACGCGAGAAGCCGCGCCGCTGCAGCCCGATGATGTTGAGACCGGAGAGGTGCGCCCGGTTGCCCATCGCCATGCCGTAGGGGATGAGGTCGTTCTCGAGGCCCGACATGCCGCCGAGAAAGGAGTGCGCGCCGACGCGCGCGAACTGAATGACGGCCGCGCCGCCGCCGATGATGGCGAAGTCGCCAACCGTGCAATGGCCGGCCAGCATCACGTTGTTGGAGAAGATGACGTTGTTGCCGACATGGCAATCGTGGCCGACGTGGCTGTTGGCGAGAAACGCGCAACTGTTGCCGATGACCGTCGCCATCCCGCCGCCCGCCGTGCCGGGGTTCAGGGTGACCCCTTCGCGGATGAGGCAATCGCTGCCGATGGTCAGCGTCGACGGCTCGCCCCTGTATTTCAGGTCCTGCGGCTGGTGGCCGACCGAGGCGAAAGGAAAGACGCGCGTGCGCGCGCCGACGGTCGTGCGCCCTGCCACCACCACGTGGCTCTCGAGCTCGACGCCGTCGCCGAGCGTCACCTCGCCGCCGACCAAGCAGAACGGCCCGATGCGGACATCGTCTCCCAGCCGGGCTCCCGGCTCGACGATGGCAGTGGCATGCATCTCGCGTTTCGGCATCATCCGGCAATTCTGGGATCGTCCGGGTCCAGCATCATGGCGCTGATTTCAGCTTCAGCCACCACCTGACCGTTCACCTTCGCCTGGCCGTAGAAGCGCCAGGCGCGGCCGCGGCTGCGCACCTTCTTGACATGATAGTGCAGCTGATCGCCGGGCAGCACCGGTTTGCGGAACTTCGCGCGGTCTATCCCCATGAAATAAACGAGCTGGGGCTTGTAGCTGGTATCGGCGTAGGCAACGCACAGCGCACCCGCGGTCTGCGCCAGCCCCTCGACGATGAGCACGCCGGGCATCACCGGAAACCCGGGAAAATGCCCCTGGAAGAACGGCTCGTTGATGGTGACGCTCTTGATGCCGACGGCGCTCTCGTCGCGGTCCATGTCGATGATGCGGTCGACCATCAGGAACGGATAGCGATGCGGCAGCAGCTTCAGCACGCGCGCGATGTCTGCCGTGCCAAGGGCCTTGTTTGCAGAACCGTGCTCGCTCATGTCCTCCCGCGCTCCATGCTCGTCTCCTCATCCGGCCTCGGCGCCATCGTCACCCGACCGGCCGCCCTTCCGGCCCAGCCGCTTGATGGCCGCCAGCTGCCGCGCCCACTCGCCGAGCGGCACCGCCGGCGTGCCGCCGACCCGCGCGCCGGCGGGAATGTCGTTCTTGGCGTGGGAGGCGCCTGCGATCTGCGCACCCATTCCGACCTTGATGTGGCCGACGACACCCGATTGCCCGCCCATGACGACGAAGTCTCCGAGCTCCGCGGAGCCGGAAATGCCGGTCTGGGCGACGATCACGCAATGCCGGCCGAGGACGACGTTGTGCCCGATCTGCACGAGATTATCAATTTTCGTGCCTTCGCCGATGACCGTGTCCTTGAGCGCTCCTCTGTCCACGCAGCTGTTGGCGCCGATCTCGACGTCGTCCTGGATGATCACACGCCCGATCTGCGGCACCTTGAGGTGGCCCTGGGGGCCCATGGCGAAGCCGAACCCATCCTGGCCGATGCGGACGCCGGCGTGCAGGATGACGCGGTCGCCGATCAGCGCATGCACCACCGAGGTGCCGGGCCCCACGTAGCAGCCGCGCCCGACCGTCACGCGATAGCCGATCACCGCGCCTGCCGCGATCACCGTCCCGCGGCCGATCTGCGCCTCGCGGCCGACCACGGCGCCGGGCTCGACCTTGGCGCCCTCCTCGAGCCGCGCGCTCGGGTGCACCAGGGGCTCGCCGGCGCTTGCCGCCGCGACCTTCGAGAACAGGGCCTCGGGATAAAAGAGCTGCAGGGCCAGAGCAAAGCCGCGATAGGGGGCCTGCATGACCAGCGCCGCCGTGCCCCTCGGCACCCGCTCCGCGAATGCGGGCGCCACCAGGCAGGCGGAGGCACGCGTCGCCCCGAGCAGGGGGAGGTACTTGCGGTTGTCCAGGAACGTCAGGTGCCCCGCGTTCGCCTCGGCCAGCGCCTTGACATCGTGGATGAGGAGATCGGCGTCGCCGCCCGGCCCCAGCCTCGCACCCAGCTTTCCCGCCAGGTCCTCGAGGCGGACAGGGGCCGCCTTCTCAAAGAAACCGGGATGCTCCATTGCGCCACCTTTGCATGCGCCGAGGGCCGCCCCGGCGCTCCGCCGCTGACGGCCCACAGTAGCATCGCATGCCCCGGCTGTCGCCAAGCCGGCCGGGCTCATCCCAGTCTAGAATTTCGTCGCAGCGCCGAAGCGGAAGAACTGCTCGTCGTCGTAGGCCTGTTTGGTGATGGCCTTGGCGAGGTCCAAGCGCAGCGGACCCAGCGGCGAGCTCCAGATCAGGCTGACGCCTACCGAGGTCCGAATCGACTTGTCGTCAGCTAGGCAGACACCCACGGTCGGATCAGGCACCGCCACATTACACTGGGTGTTGAGGCTCTTGGAGAGTGCGCCGGCTCCGAACAGCGAGCCCGCATCGGCAAACACGGCTCCCTTCATGCCGAGGTCGTCCGGGATGAAGGGAAGCGGAAAGCGCAGCTCTGCCGTTGCCGCCCAGAAGGTGTCGCCGCCCAGCGCGTCGCCGGTCAGCAGGTCGCGAGGGCCGAAGCCGACCCTGTTGAAGCCGCGGATGGTCTCGCCGCCCTTGTAGAAGAGGTCGAGCAGGCGAACGTCCTCGCCGGCTAGACCGACGATGTGGCCTGCCATCGCGCGCCCGACAAACGTGATCTTTTCCGTGATCGGGTAGTAGTAGCGGCCCTCGCCGACCACACGCCAGTAATGGACATCGCCGCCCAGTCCCGCCAGCTCCGAGCCGACCGTCAAGAAGTAGCCGCTCGTGGGGTCCTTGGGATGGTTTCGGGTGTCATAGGACAGGCTTGTTCCCCACGATGAGGTCCAATACTCGCCTGCCGCCTGCAAGAGTGCTTGTGACGCTCCGGCCTGCACGTTTTCGATGGCGTTGTTGACCAGCGAGTATGAATTGACCAGCCAGAGATTTTCCGCCAGCGGGAACCCCACGCGGACCGCGCCTCCGGTCGAACGCGAGTCGAACGGCTGCGTCGTCGATACGGTGGAAATCTTGTGGAATATGTCGAAGCCCGCGGCGAGGTTGCGGTCGAGGAAGCGCGGCTCGGTGAAGCTCAGATCGATTTGCATGCGGTCCACGGAGCCCGCCAGCCGCAGGCGCAGGAACTGGCCACGACCCATGAGGTTGCGTTCGGTGAGGCTGACGTCGCCGATCACGCCTTCGCTGGTGGAGTAGCCCGCGCCGAACGACAGCTCGCCCGTCGACTGCTCTTCCAGCTGGACATCGAGGATCACGCGATCCGGTGCCGAGCCAGGCCGCCGCCTGATCTCCACCGTCTTGAAAAAGCCCAGGGTCTGCAGGCGCTTCTTGGCCTTGTCGACCATCAGCGGATTGTAGGCATCGCCTTCGGCAAGCCGGAACTCGCGGCGGACCACGTAGTCGCGCGTCCGCTGGTTGCCCATGATGTTGATGCGCTCGATATAGACGCGCGGGCCCTCGTCGATCAGGTAGGTGACGTTGATGGCGCGGCCGGACGGATCGCGCGCCGCACGCGGGCGCACGCGCGCAAAGGCGTATCCCTGCTCCGAGACCAGGAGCGTCAGGCGCTCGACGGTCTTGTCCATCTGCGATTGGTTGTAGAGCGAGCCGGACGTGGTCAGCAGCTCGCCGCGAAGGGACTTGGGATCGACGGGCGCGAGCGAGGACTCGATCTCGATCGTGCCGAAATTGAACAGCTCGCCCTCATCGAGGACGAAGGTGACGAAGAACCCGCTGCCGTCCCGGTCGAGCTCCGCTCCCGCGGACACGACCCGGACATCGGCATAGCCGTTCTTCATGTAGTACTGCCTGAGCAGCTCCTTATCGAGCGCGAGCCGATCGGGATCGTAGATGTTGGTGCCCTTGATGAAGTCGAACAGCCCCGATTGCGACGTGGTGATGATGTCGCGCAGCTGCGAGTCGGAGAAGGCGCGATTGCCGATGAAGTTGATCGCCTTCACCTTGGTTGCGCCACCCTCGTTGATCTCGAAGACGAGATTTACGCGATTGTTGTCGAGCTCGATGATCTTGGGCTCGACGCTGGCCGCAAAGCGCCCCTGCCGGCGGTAAACGTCGAGGATCCGCTGCACGTCGGCCTGTACACGGGCGCGCGTGTAGACCGAGCGTTGCTTCAGCTGAACCTCGTTCTGCAGGGTGTCCTTGTCGACCTCCTTGTTGCCTTCGAAGGCCACTCGGTTGATGACCGGGTTCTCGACCACGCTGACCACCACGCCGGCGCCCGAGCGATCGATGCGCACGTCGCTGAAGAGGCCCGTGGCGAACAGCGATTTGATGGATTGGTCGACCTTGCCGGCGTCGTAGGGGTCGCCGATGTTGAACCGCAGGTAGGAGCGAACGGTTTCCGGCTCGACGCGACGGTTGCCGTCGACGCGGATCTCTCGGATGGCGGAGCCTTGGGCTTGCAGCGGCGACGGCAAAACCGCCAGTCCAATGGCGGTGGGCACCGATAGTGCCACCGCCAAGGCCCAGATGCACCGCCAGCCCCCCGACTTGCGCATGCCAGATTGAGGCATTCTTCCCGTCTGCCTTTCGCTCGCCGATCCCCTCGATGCACCCTATCCGTCGACGTCAGATGGGCACTTTCATGCACTCCGCCCTCGCGCGCCCGCCCGTTCAGGCGGACGCCGGAATACGAACCCTCTCCCCGCGCCAGTGTCCAAGCCGGGGCGTACAACCCAACCGGCGATTTTTTACCCAGTCAGCAACGACTTTGGAAGTGGCAATAATACGCCAGAGGACTTGAATTCCAAGCGGTTATGCTAGCCGATTCCGATCCACTTTAAGGGGATCAGACGGTCCTGGTAGGTCGTGTAGACCAACAGCAGGAGCACGATCGCCAGCCCAATCCGGAAGCTGACCTCCTGGGCCCTTTCGCTCAGCGGTTTGCCGCGCAGGGCCTCGATCGCATAGAACAAAAGATGACCGCCATCCAACAGCGGGACTGGGAAAAGATTGATAAGACCTATGCTTACGGACAGCACGGCGGTCAGGTTGAGAAGCGCCATGAAGCCCAGGCTCGCCACCTGTCCCGAGATTTCCGCGATCCGCAGCGGCCCGCCCAGCTGGTCTCCCGCCTCGCGCCCGGTAACGACGTCCTGGAGGTAGGAAAGGGTGCGGGTAATGATAAAGAAAGTTTCCTTGACACCCAGGCCCAGCGATTCGATCGGCCCGTAGCGCTTGTACTGCCACTCCTGCTGGGTGGCGTTGCGGCGGATGCCGATCACCCCCACCCTCAGCTTGTTGCCGAACCGGTCGGAGATCTCCCGCCGTGCCGGAATGGCCTTGAGCGTCAGGATGCGTCCCGCCCGGCTGACCTCGAACGTGAGTTCGCGGTCGGCGCTGGCGCTGACGATGCGCTGCATCTCGGAGAACGTCTCGATCGGCTGCCCGTCGATGCTGACGATGAGGTCGCCTGACTTGAACCCGGCGGCGGCGGCGGCGCCATCGGGCACCAGCTCGTCCACACGCGGCGCCGTGATGTGAACGCCCACAACGGTAAACGTGAACGCGAAAATCACGATTGCAAGCAGGAAATTGGCGATCGGACCCGCCGCCACGATGGCCGACCGCGCCGCCAGAGACTTGGACTGGAAGGCGCCCTCCCGCTCGGACGGCGACATCCTCTCGAGCGCCGCGCGCGAGGTCGCGCTGGCGCTGTTCTCATCGTCCAGGAACTTCACGTAGCCGCCCAGCGGGATCCAGGCGAAACGCCAGCGTGTGCCATGGCGATCATTGAAGCCGAAGATCTCGCGGCCAAAGCCGATGGAAAAGGCCTTGATCTTGACGCCGGACCAGCGTGCGACCAGGAAATGCCCCAGCTCGTGCACGAACACGACCACGGTCAGGACGAACAAGAACGGCAGCAGGACGGCAAAAAAACCCCACAGCCCGCCAATTCCCTGATCGAGAATACCCATGTCAGCGCGTCTCCCAGCCCAGGTGCTGCGCGCCCCTGGCTCCGTTCACCATCATGCAGTGCCCGCCGGCCGCCCTGTCCCCAGCAAGTTCAGCGCCAATTGCCGTGCCGCGGTGTCGACGGCCACCACCGCACTCAGATCTCTTGCTTCGCCCAGCAGCCCGCGCCCTTCTGCCATATCCAGCGTGTTGGCTACAAGTTGGGCAATTTGAAGGAACCCGAGCCGCTCCTGCAGAAATGCCTCGACGGCCACCTCGTTGGCGGCATTGAGGACGGCCGGCGCCATGCCGCCGCGCTGCAAGGCCTGGCGGCCGAGCGCAAGCGCCAGAAAGCGCTTCTCGTCCGGGCGCTCGAAGCTCAGCTGCCCGAGCTCCAGGAGGTCGATGCGCTTGGTCGGGGTTGCCATGCGGCTCGGCCACGTGAGGCCGAGCGCGATCGGCGTGCGCATGTCGGGGCTCGCGAGCTGGGCCAGCATGGAGCCGTCGCGGAATGCAACCAGCGCGTGGATGATCGATTGGGGATGCACCACCACCTCGAGCTGGTCGGCTTCCACGGGAAACAGATGGTAGGCCTCGATCAGCTCGAGCCCCTTGTTCATCAAGGTTGCGGAATCGATGGTGATCTTGCGCCCCATCGACCAGTTCGGATGGCGCAGCGCCTCCTTGGGTGTCGCGCGCGCCATCTGCTCCAGCGTCCACGTGCGGAACGGGCCCCCCGAGGCCGTCAGCACGATGCGCTCGATCGAGCCGGGATCGGCACCGGCAATCGCCTGGAAGGCGGCGGAGTGCTCCGAGTCTACGGGCACGAGCTCGGTGCCCGCCGCGCGCACGGCGTCCATGAAGATCTCGCCGGCCAGGACGAGGCATTCCTTGTTGGCCAGCGCCACGCGGCGGCCTTGAGCGACGGCTGCCAGCGTCGGCTGCAGGCCGGCGGCGCCCATGATGCCGGCGACGACGCAGTCGGCGGAACGGGTCGCGGCCTCGATCAGCGCCGCACCGCCGGCGGCCGCCTCGATGCCGCTTCCCGCCAAGCTTTCCTTGAGCGCGCCATACCGGCGCTCGTCGGCGATCACGGCCAGCGCCGCGCGGTGGCGAACGGCAAGCTCCGCCAGCGCCTCGACGTTGCGGTTGGCGGTCAGTGCGACCACCTCGAACATGGCTGGGTTGCGGCCGATGAGATCGAGCGTGCTCTTGCCGACCGATCCCGTCGCGCCGAGCACGCTGACGCGCTTGCGCGGGACCGCCGGCCCGCGGCGCGTTTTCCTCGGTTCGAGGGGCGTAAGTCTCGCGCTCGCCTGCGGCACCGCGGCTTTCCTCATCCCTCAAGGCCCGATCAGCAGCGCATGCGCGGGCGAGTGCACGTTGATGACAAAGGTCGCCAGCCCCACCACCGCGGCGGCCGCGACCAAACCGTCGACGCGGTCCATGACGCCCCCGTGCCCGGGAATGAGGGAGCCGCTGTCCTTGGCGCCGAAGTGGCGTTTGATCGCCGACTCGGCAAGATCGCCGCCCTGCGCCGCCAGGGAGAGCACCACGCCGGTGGCCGCAAGGCGCACCGCCGAGGCTCCCGGCACGGCGAACCAAAAGAGCGCGCCGATGATGGAGCTTGCCACCAGCGCGCCGATCACCCCCGCCCAGGTCTTGTTCGGGGAAAGGCGCGGCCACAGCCTCGGCCCGCCCAGCACCCGGCCGAAAAGAAAGCCTGCCGTGTCGGAGGTAATGACGATGACGATCACAAAGATGATGGCGAGCATTCCCAGCGACGCGTCCGAGCGCAGCCAAATCAGCGCCACCGCAGGCAGCCCCGCGTAAAACACCCCCAGTGCCGAGAACAGGCTGTTGCGACCCAGGCTGAGCAGCATCGCCAATATGGCGCCGATGGGCAGGGCAAGCAGCCCGAGGCCAACGTAGCCGAAGGCCGCCAGCACCGCCGCCGCCCCCGCCGACCCGACATGAATGGCGATCACCACGTCGGCTTCCCGGCCGTGGACCAAGCGCCCCCACTCCCAGCTCAGAAGCAAGGCGACGATTACCACCAGGACCGAGAACGCCGTCACGCCCGAGAAGGTGAAGAGCGCCACCACCGCGCCCATCGCCAGGCCGGAGATGACCCGAGGGCCAAAGTCGCTGCCGAGGCGCGCAGCCAGATCGACAGGCTCCGCGTCGTCACCCGCATCGTCGTTCTCGCTCATCGCCTGGCGCCTCTTGCCTCTCCGCTCCGAGCTCAAACGGTGGATTGAGCGATGACGCCGCCGAACCGCCGGTTGCGCCTGTGGAACTCGCCGATCGCCTGCTCGAGGAGCTCGCGGCCGAACTCCGGCCAATAGGCCTCCATGAACACGAACTCGGTATAGGCCGACTGCCAAAGAAGAAAGTTCGACAGGCGCAGCTCGCCGCTGGTGCGGATCAGCAGATCGGGGTCCGGCACGCCGCTGGTGTCCAGCGCCGCCGCCAGCGTATCGGGCGTGATCTCGTCGGGCGTGATCTGCCCTTCCAGCGCACGCTCGGCCAGCCGCCGCGCAGCCCTGGCGATTTCCGCCCGCGAGCCGTAGTTGAAGGCGATCAGCAAATTGAGGGCGGTGTTGTCGGAGGTGAGCTGCACGGCATCGTCGATGAGCGCCAGCAGCTCGGGATCCACCCGAGCGCGCTCGCCGATCACGCCGATGCGCACGCCGTTCTGATGCAATTCGGCCAGGTCGCGGCGGATGAACCGTCGCATCAGGCCCATCAGGTCGTCGATCTCGCTTGCCGGTCGCGACCAGTTCTCCGAGGAAAAACTGAAGATGGTGAGGTACTGGATGCCGAGCTCGATGGCCGCGCGCACCGTGCGGCGCACCGCCTCGACCCCCATGCGATGCCCGGCCGTGCGCGGCAGCCCGCGGCTCTCCGCCCAGCGGCCGTTGCCGTCCATGATGATCGCGACGTGCCGCGGGATGGGGGCGCTGGCTTGCCACGCCGCCGATTGATTGTACTCGTTCATGAATCGAGCATCGCAACACAACGAGCGGCCCCGCCGGCAGCGCGCGATTGAAACAACGGTGGTACGGCCGACGGCAGCGATATCGCCATCATACCTGCTTGATCTCGTTCTCTTTGGCGGCCAACGACTGGTCGATCTCCTTGATCAGCTTGTCGGTCAGCTCCTGCACCTTGGTGGAGTTCTTGTGGTGCTCGTCCTCGCCCATTTGGCCGCCCTTGTCGAGACGCTTGAGCAGCTCCATGCCATCTCGCCGCACGTTGCGCACCGCCACTCGGGCGTGCTCGGCATACTTGTGGGCAACCTTCACGAGCTCCTGGCGCCGCTCGGCGTTGAGCGCCGGGATCGGCAGGCGCAGCAAGGCACCCTCGACGATCGGGTTGAGACCGAGGTTGGCTTCCTGGATGGCCTTCTCCACCGCACCGACCTGGCTCTTGTCCCATACCTGGACGGAAATGGTGCGCGCGTCGGGCGTGGACACCGTCGCCACCTGGTTGATGGGCATGCGCGCGCCGTAGACGTTGACGACCACCGCGTCGAGCAGGTGGACGCTGGCGCGCCCCGTGCGCAACCCGGTGAACTCCTTCTTGAGCGTGTCGATCGCACCGCGCATACGGCGCTCGAGGTCCTTCAATTCGAACTTTTCGGCGGCCATGGTACTTCCCTCGCCTAGCAATCGCTTCGGACCGCTCCACCGGTCCCTTCCGGCATGATACGCGCGGAACGACCCGACGCGAAGGGCGCTCAGAGCCGCCCCGATATCAGGGTAGCCCGCGCCTCCCCCCGCAGCACCTTGAGAAAATTACCAGATTCCTCGATGGAAAAGACGATGACCGGGAGGTCGTTGTCGCGAGCGAGCGCGATTGCCGCGCCATCCATGACCTTGAGGTCGCGCGCCAGCACCTCCCCATAGGTCAGCTTGTCGAAGCGCACGGCACTGCGATCGGTCTTCGGGTCGGCGGAGTAGACACCGTCCACCTGGGTTGCCTTGGCCAGCACCTCGCACTTCATTTCGATGGCCCTCAGCGCCGCCGTCGTGTCGGTGGTGAAGAAGGGGTTGCCGGTGCCGGCGGCGAATATGACAACGCGTTTCTTTTCCAGATGATGCAGTGCCCTGGAGTGCACGAAGGCCTCGCATACCGTCGGCATCGGTATGGCCGAAAGCACGCGCGCCTCCACGCCGGTCTGCTCGAGCCCATTCTGCAGAGCGAGCGCGTTCATCACTGTCGCCAGCATGCCCATGTAGTCGGCCGTGGCGCGGTCCATGCCGCGGGCCGCGCCGGCGAGGCCGCGGAAGATGTTGCCGCCGCCGACGACGACCGCTACTTCCACGCCCCCGTGGATCGCGTCCTTGAGCTCGCCGGCCAGCCGCTGCACCACGCTGACATCGATGCCGTAGGCCCTCTTGCCCATCAGCGCTTCGCCGGAAAGCTTCAGCAGCACGCGCCGGTAGCGCAAGCCTGATGCCGAGCCGCTCATGGTCGCAGCCTTCTCGCCAGACCTCTTGACCCGCGCGCCACGATCTTCTCTCTTGCTGCTCTGTTGCTGCGCAGGGGAGGTGAAGCCCGAATCCGCCCCGCACGGACTTAATCAGACCGCCCCATGCGACGCAAACCTCCCAGGCCAACCCTGCCCGGCAATCATGCCAACCCTGCGGCGTCAGCCAATTTCTATCTAAGGCTGTTTACTTCTTGCCCGCAGCCTTTTTCACCTCGGCAGCAAAGTCGCCGCCGTCCTTCTTGTCGATACCCTCGCCCAGAGCATAGCGGACGAACTTGGCGACCTTGATCGGCGCGCCGGCCTCTTTTTCCGAGTTCTTGAGGAACTGCTCGACAGTGGCTTTGCCGTCGCCGCCGGCGCCCAGGAACGTTTGCTGCAAGAGGACCACCTGCTGGTAGAACTCCTTGCGCAGCCGTCCCTCCACCATCTTGGCGGCGATCTCCGGAGACTTGCCGGAGGCCTTGGCCTGCTCGGTATAGACGGCGCGCTCGCGCTCGATGAGGGCCGGGTCGAGCTCTTCCGCCGTCACCGCGGCCGGGCTGGCCGCGGCAATGTGCATGGCGAGCTGCCGGCCGGCGCTCGCCAGCGCCGCCTTCTCGCCCTTGCTCTCCAGCGCCACCAGCACGCCGATCTTGCCGAGGCCATCCGCGGCCTTGTTGTGCACGTACTCGGCAACCAGCCCATCGCCCACCGACACGGCGGCCGTGCGGCGCACGCCCATGTTCTCGCCGATGGTGGCGACCATCTCCTTGACGTGCTCCTCCACCGTCTGCGGCTTGCCCGGGTAGGGCATGGCGAGGAGCTTGGCGAGGTCGCCGCCGGCCTTGGGCGCCAGCGAGGTGATCTTGCGCACCATGTCCTGGAACCGTTCGTTGCGCGCGACGAAGTCGGTCTCGGAGTTGACCTCGACGATAGCCCCCACCTTGTCCTTGGCGGTGACGCCGATGAGCCCTTCGGCGGCGATGCGGCCGGCCTTGTTGGCCGCCTTCGACAGGCCCTTCGTGCGCAGCCAGTCGACCGCCTGCTCGATGTCGCCCTCGGTCTCGGTAAGCGCCGTCTTGCAATCCATCATGCCGGCGCCGGTCTTGTCGCGCAGCTCCTTCACCAGGCTAGCGGATATGGTGGTCATTGTTCTTGTCCTCATTCGGAATTTTGGGAGTAGGGGATAGCGAGTCGGGATTGGCCAGCTTCCCTACTCCCCACTCCCTATTCCCAACTCCCCAATCTCATTCAGGCGGCCTGGCTTTCGGTCAGCTGCTTGGCGGCGGCGACCCAGCCGTCGCGAACGATGCGGCCCTTGAGATTGAGGGCGCGGTCGAGTGCCTCCGCGTGCGCCGCATCGAGATCGGCGATCTGCCAATAATGGTAGACACCGATATCATTGAGGCGCTGCTCGAGCTTGACGTTGACGCTCGGGAGCCGCTTCAGATCGTCCGCCTCTCCGCGCGGCGCGTCGATGCCCTGGAAGGTGACCTTTTCCGGCTCGGCCGGCAGCTCCTCGGCGGGCGGTGCCTCGGCGGCCCCGACATCGACGCCGGCGACCGTCTGGCCGCGCTCGATGCCGTCGATGGCCGCGCGCGCCACGAGATCGCAGTAGAGCGTGATGGCCCGTCCCGCATCGTCGTTGCCGGGCACGGGGAAGTCGATGCCGTCGGGATCGCAGTTGGTGTCGACGATGGCGACGATGGGGATGCCGAGCTTCTTGGCTTCGGCAATGGCGATCTGCTCCTTGTTGGTGTCGATCACGAACAACAGGTCGGGCAGGCCGCCCATTTCCTTGATGCCGCCGAGCGACTTGTTGAGCGAGTCGCGGTCGCGCGTCAGCTGCAGGATTTCCTTCTTGGTGCGCCCCTTGGCCTCTCCGGCCAGCGTCTCCTCGAGCTGCTTGAGGCGGCGGATCGACTGCGAGATCGTCTTCCAGTTGGTGAGCGTGCCGCCGAGCCAGCGGTGATTGATGAAGTACTGCGCCGAGCGCTTGGCGGCATCGGCGATGCCCTCCGACGCCTGGCGCTTGGTGCCGACGAACAGCACGCGCCCGCCGCCGGCGACCACATCGCTCACCTTGACGAGGGCCTGGTGCAGCAGCGGCACCGACTGGGCCAGATCGATGATGTGGATGTTGTTGCGGGCGCCGAAGATGTAAGGCGACATCTTCGGGTTCCAGCGGTGGCTCTGATGGCCGAAATGAACGCCAGCCTCGAGCAGCTGACGCATATTGAAGGCGGGAAGCGCCATGGGTAGCAGTCCTTTTCCGGTTCGACCTCCGCGGCACCCGAAAGAAGACCAGGTGCCCGAGCCGGGCGCTGGCCCACCGGAGCGTCGGGCGGGGTTTTCGTGTCCGCCAGGCGCGAGGTGCCGCGTGTGAGATGGGCGGTGTGTACTGTCTGGGGCTAGTCTTTGCAAGGGCGAAAGGTGTCGGAGGCACCGGTCAGCGCAGGACCTCGAAGGCTCGATCCCGGTTGCGGCCGTAACGGTAAACGGCAAAGTCACGATCGAAACTGGCCACCCGCGTCAGACCGAGCCGCTCCATGACGGCGAAGCTCGTGCGGTCGACGAGCGAGAAATCCTGGTC